>WJLZ01000085.1 GCA_014728215.1 Chitinivibrionales bacterium | reverse complement strand
CCGTATTCGATTGAACCGATATATGTGCCGGTACCGGATTCGATAAGCGTGACGGTTTCGGTTTCTCCGTTGGGGCCGTTCAATTCGATTTCTGTGGTATCGACCCCCTTGGTCCTGGAGTCGTCGTACACCTGGATATAAAGAGTCTGACTCGCTTTTCGGTAAAGATTGAGTGAATCGACATCGGAAAAATCTTCATAATTGGAGAACTGGACAAAGGTGGTAATTCCCTCGAATACGTAGGTGTCAAGCTGGAAATTGGTTTTTATGGTGACCCGGGAATCGGGGATATAGCGTTCGGCGTGGAAAAAGTCGAAGGGGTAAACATGACCGTTTTTCAGGAAACCATCCGGAAGGCTGTCGAGCCGGATGGTATCGGCGATTGCCGAATGGACCCCGCCGAGGTCCATCACCAGACTGTCGTTAACAAACACCCAGACGTCGTCATCACCCCTGAAAATAAAAAATTGACCGGTTCCTTCGAGGTAGGTAATCTGTGTGTGTATCTCTGTTGTAAAACCATAATTGTGTTCGGGATGGCTTGTTTGAAGATGGCCGTAGGGGTCCGGGCCGCCGGGATAGGCCGGCGTCCAGTCGGAATCATTGTCGATAGGGAAAAATGAAGGAAATGATATACCATATACGCCGGGTTCACCGGGAACTTCGTCAAAGGCAATATCGATATAGAATGGACGGTTTATTCCCTTGTAATCATTGTACCAATGACCGAAATTGGATGTCGAGGTAGCGCATTGCGCGCCCTGTTTGAGCACTATCTGGCGGTTATCCCCGGGAAAGGGAGAGTTCGGTACCGTGGTGGCGATTTTCGGCTGAACCATTCCAGGGACAGGTCCGCATGTGTAATAATTGAAATCGGGGTGCATACCCGTGGTGTCGATAGTATTCTTTTCCTTGAAATCTCGGATTTTGGCCTTGACTATTTTTGTGCGTTCGGGTTCGAGTATCGGGATACTGGTGGTAATATAGCACCGGGATTTGGATGTGTGACGTTCGGCGAAAAAGAAATCAAAAATATAGGTCTCCCCATCCTCCAGAAAGCCCGGCGCGATCTCATCGAGGTTGACCGAATCTGTAATTGCACTGTGAACACCCGCAATATCAATAACCAGGCTGTCGTTGATAAACACCCAGACATCATCATCACCACTGAACGTAAAAGTCTGATTCGCCCCTTCAACATAGGTAAAATAAGCATGAAACTCCATCGTAAAACCATAGTTATGGTTGTCATAGGGGTCGGGCTGACGGTGCCCGTAGGTGTTGGTCTCTGAAGAAAGTGGAACAAAAGCGGAATCATCATCAATAGGAAAGAAATTTTCATTCCAGTAGTATAGAATGCCGTCTTCATCTCTGAGAAAGGGAAGCATGACCTGGAATGGACGGTTGACGCCGGAAACGTCGTTATACCACTGATCGAATTCGTCGGTACCATGATAGCACGGGGGATCCACGGTCTCGTCTTTCAGTTTCGGATTTCGTTCGTCGAATCGGTAGTCGGATGAATCACCAATGGAGATTGTATCGTAAATACCGCCTTTATAGGTATTCCGGGGACAATTGGGATACATGTTAAAATCATAATGGGCGCCCGCCGAATCTTCGATCCACTGGCCAACAGGATCTTTTTATGACTTCTTTGAAATCCCTTACCTTGACAGGGAGCTGCATGGTATCCGTAATTACAACATCGTCCGGCTGAGCGGTCACCACAGAAACAAATAAAAGCAGGAGCACTCCTGCCAGAGATGAGAGGGATAGTTTGATCGGGAAATTGCGGGAATGGTACAGAACAAATTTGCCGGGCATAGCAGCCGAGCGAAGCATGGAAGGTCGCATAGCACACTCCTCCTTGTGCAGTGTGTAAAAAAAGAACGTCTGTTTTCCTTAACCTTTTTCGCTTGTTTGCTTGCTTGCTTATGCCACTCAATAATATATATAATAATTACGATTATTTCCCAGACAAATAATTGATTTAATTAAATTAAAGCATAATTTTGATGTATTATTTCATTTTCCGATGAATTAATGGTAAAATACTATTTTTCTTTATGACTACTCGGGGGGGCGAGGCCATCATTCCGGCTGTGGCGAGATATTGGCGGCTTTAATTGTTCAAAGAGAACTGAGACGCTGCTTTTCTTTAATAAAATGTGACTACTACATGTTTTCATCAATTCTAGATAATACCCCGGTACTGATTGCATTAATCGACCATAGCTTCAATTTTATGTATGTTAATCCCGCCTTTGCCCGGGAGACCGGCCGAACAGCTTCATCTTTTATCGGTAAAAACTATTTCGAATTCTATCCGGATGAGAAGAAAAAATCACTGTTTCAGAAAACCGTCAAAACCGGGATCCCCTTTTATTTTCAGGCAAAACCTTTTTCGGAAAAAGAAAACAGCTCAAAAGAGGCGGAGAGTTATTGGGACTGGAGTCTTGTTCCCGTCAAAGATCAGGGCGGTAATGTCTCCCGCATTGTGCTGACACTTTATAATGTTACCGAAAAGTTGGCTGCGGAACACGAATTACTGCAGAGCGAAGAAAAGTACCGGTCACTTTTTGAGGCGGGGTCCGACGCCATTATTTGTGTTGATGTGCAGACCCTGAAAATACAGGATGTCAACCAGGCAGCGATTGGGTTGTATGGCTATACGCGCGCCGAAATGCTGAATCTCTCAGCACCGGATTTGTCGGCGGAAAAGTCGCGAACAAAAAGATCCCTTAAAAACTTTGCGCAGTCATTAGAAACTAAAACAGACAAGAAATCACATATTGCCCTGCGCTACCATAAGAAGAAGAATGGGACCGTATTCCCTGTCGAAATTACGGCCCGGCATTTTTGCCTTGATGGGAAAAAATTTAATATCAGTTCAATCAGGGATATTACCGCCCGGGTCAAAGCCAAAGAAGCGCTTCAGCAAAAAAACATCGCGCTCAATGAACTCATAGCCCGTATCGAGATCGAAAAAAAACGGATCAAAGAGGAGTTTGCGGCCACTATTGCAGAGGTCATAACCCCGGTGCTGGAACGGATGCGAGCCGATGTGAGTACGGAGCGGTATGCCGCGTTGCTGGAATCATCACTGAAAACAGTCAGCTCCGCCTACGGACTCAATATCGCTCGAAAATCGCCACAGCTTACCCAGAAAGAAATCGAAATTTGCACAATGGTTCGAAACGGGCTCTCCTCCAAAGAAATCGCCCATATTCTCAACCGTTCGATCCAGACCATTGAAAAAAGGCGAAAAATTATCCGGAAAAAACTCGGTCTGGAAGAGAAATCGATCAATCTCGCCACATTTTTAAAAACATATGATCGACAATCATTCTGATGGGTATTTATATTACCCATTATTACCCCATTAATATCACCTTACATTTCCGGCATATTTATGAGAGAATTGTTTGATGGCTGCATATTTAAATACCGGCAATCTTTTGCGTCGGTCTGCTCATGCCGAAGCGCTCTGTGATTGCATTAAAAATGTACTGATTTCACCATCCTTTAAGGGTTCTGCACAAAACCTCTTCGATTCATGCAAAGGGCTTATTGGGGCAACATCGGGGTATGTTGCGCTTTTGTCCGGGGATGAAACGAATAATGAGGTGCTGTTTCTTGATTCCGGGGGGCTTGAGTGCACGGTCAATCCCGAACTTCCTATGCCCATCAGGGGGCTCCGCGCCATTGCCTATAAGAATCTGGAGCCGGTATTCGACAATGATTTCATGAAAAGCAAATGGGCGGCCTTTATGCCCGAAGGGCATTGCAGGCTCGATAATGTTCTCTTCGCACCGCTGATTGTTGACGGAAAAGCCGTGGGGATCATGGGGTTGGCAAACAAAGCGGGGGGATTTAACGATGAAGATTGCGCGATAGCGGGTTCTTTTGCCGAACTTGCGGCGGTCGCGCTCAAACAGAGTTTTACTACCGAGCAGCTCAAGGGGAGTGAGAAACGGGCCGCGGATTCGGCGGCTTACTGGATTGAAACATTCAATGCGATCACCGATTTTGTGGTTATTCTTTCGGCTGATTTTCGCATTATTCAGGCAAATGATGCAGCATGCCGCCATACAGGCCTTCCACGGTCGGAAATCGTCGGAAGGAAATGTCATGAAGTTATTCACCGGACCGAAATGCCTTTTGAGCAGTGTCCGTGCCTCATCGCTCTCCATTCAAAACGGAGTGAGAGTGCGGAATATGAGCATGACGGCAGGAGCTATAGAGTGTCGTCCTTGCCGATTTCCGGGAGTGACGGAGAAGTGATTTCATTTGTCCATACGATCACAGATGTTACCGATCAAAAACAGCTCCTGCGTGAGCGAGAAATCTATCAAGAGCATCTGCGGCAATCCGAAAAGCTCGAAACAGTCGGACGGCTTGCCGGCGGGATCGCCCACGATATGAATAATATTCTTGGCGGTATTCTCGGTTTGGCCGATCTGCTCCAGGAGAACATGGATATCTCCGATCCTCTTCGAAGGTACCCTCTGAATATTTTAAATCTTTCCCAGCGTGCGGCAAAGCTCATATCCGAGTTGTTGTCCTTTGCCCGCAAGCAACAGCTTACCGTCGAGCCTGTCGATTTACGGAAAACTATCGAGCATACCGTGACAATCCTTGAACACACGCTCGATAAACGGATTCGCATCCTGACCCGGTATTCCGATGACATTCTGGTGGTATCGGGTGATGCATCCAGAATAGAAAATATGCTTCTCAATCTTGCGCTCAATGCCCGGGATGCTATGCCTGACGGCGGCACGCTTGAATTGTTTACCGAACACATTCATATCGACCGGGAATTTTCCCAAGACCGTTTATTTCATATCAACCATGGGGATTACGTCCATATTGCCGTTTCCGATACCGGTATGGGGATGGATGACGCAACTCGGGAGCAGTTGTTTACGCCCTTTTTTACCACCAAGGAGCAGGGAAAGGGCACAGGACTCGGCCTTGCCGGCGTCTACGGTACCGTCAAACAGCACGGTGGTTTTATCGAAGTTGATTCCGCTCCGGGAGAAGGGACCAGGTTTGATGTATACCTTCCTGCGAACAATCGGGCTGAAGCCGCATCCATACAAGAGGAACAATTGTTGAAATTCGATTTAAAGGGCAAGAAAATTTTGTTTGTTGATGATGATCAGACTATGAGAGAATTTATACCGGAACTGATATCCCGCAACGGTGGTTTGGTTAAGGTGTGTTCCGACGGGGCATTGGCTGAGGAATACTTTCGTAAGAACCATGATGAAATAGGAATGGTTGTTCTGGACATGGTTATGCCGGTTATGGACGGGGCCGCTTGTTTTCAGAGTATTCGACTGATCAATCCCGACATACCGGTTTTGATATCATCGGGGCATGCCGCCGAGGGCAAAATAGAAAAGCTCCTCGAAACAGGGGCCAACGGCTATATCCGCAAACCGTTCCGGTCACGGGACCTTCTCAGTGCAATTACCCGAATTCTTAATGGTGAAAAGGTGATACAACAATGACGGCACACAATGCTTCACTACCGGAAAAACCGAGGGTGCTTATTGCCGATGATGAGGCTATGATGCGTACGTTTATTGTCGAAGCGCTTCAGGGAGAACAATACACGGTTGTTCAGTACGATCCCTGCAATGCCGATCCATCGCTTTTAAGGCGGCCCTGGGATGTTGCCGTTTTTGATATTGTGATGCCCGGCAAAGACGGATTTGCGCTTCGTAAAGATATGCTGCCCCACAGTTCGAGCACCCAGTATATTATCATGACCGCCTATCCCGATTTAAAGAACCACGACAAGGCCATCGAGGTCGGCGCGTTTACATTTCTTGTCAAGCCTTTCAGGGCCGAGCAGATCCGGTATGCGGTACGAGGAGCGCTACGCAGAAAACAGAGCTTTGAGAAAACATGCACAAGCGAAAATTCCGGCGACAGTATGGGATTAATCGGGACGTCGGCCCATCTCTGCCATGTTCGCGATCGCATTCGTCTAATGGCGCCTCTGGATATTCCGGCGCTCGTTGTCGGAGAATCGGGGACCGGTAAAGAGCTTGTCGCTCGGGCTATTCATTCCCAGAGCGCCCGGCGTGAGGCGCCTTTTATTCCGGTCAACTGTGGTGGATTGACTCCATCACTGATCGAATCGGAGCTTTTTGGTCATGTCCAGGGGGCGTTCACCGGAGCGAACAAGACGAAAAACGGTCTTTTCGGGGCTGCAGACGGCGGGACGCTTTTTCTGGATGAAATAGGGGAATTACCCCCGGAATTGCAGACACGATTCCTCCGTTTTCTTGATACCGGCGAATACATGCGGGTAGGGGAGGCAAGGCCGCGCAAAGCAAACGTTCGGGTTGTCAGCGCAACGAACCGCGATCTCGAGGCAATGGTGACACAGGGAATATTCCGTGCGGACCTCTATTACCGCTTGCGGGGGGGATGTATACAGTGTGCTCCCTTGCGGGAGAGGAAAGAAGACATTGTCCCCCTTGTCCGTCATTTACTTGATGACGGTTTTGCTATTCATCCCGAAGCACTATCGGCGATCGCCGCCTTTGACTGGCCCGGAAACGTGCGTGAACTCGCCATGTTCATCAGCACCTTGAAAGGGACCTGCAATACTGATACAATAAGTCTGGAGGGCGTTCGGCGGATGCTCGCGCTCTATGGTGGGAAAAACATAGCCGAAACAGTTTCATCGTATCGGGAGATGAAAGCCCGGGCGGTCGACCGGTTCGATAAAGGTTATTTTTCTTCCCTGCTCGAATCAACCGGCGGGAATATTACCCAGGCGGCTTCCACGGCCCAAATGGACCGGAAAAATTTCAGGCAAAAACTCAAACAACTCGGGCTCTATGAAAAACAACAACTCTAATCGGAGTAAAAATAATCCGGTCCCGAAAAGATGTCGGAATGACGCCGTCACACCGGGGTTATATAAGACTATTTTAGAAAACATCTCCGACGCGGTCTTTCTTACCGATACGAACGGCAAACTGAATTTTGTCTGTGACAATGTCAAATATATTTTCGGTTATTCGGTCGGTGAAATCATTCGAAAAAGAAATATACATCGAATAATTGATGGACTTGATTATGGTCCCGATAAACTTCGACGGAAAGGCGAAATCAGAAATATCGAATGCTCAATAACCAATAAATTCGGTGAGTGCCGTAATATTCTTGTTAATGTTAAATTAGCGGATATGGCTGAAGGAACACTTCTCTTTACGTGCAGGGATATTACCGACAGAAAAAGGGTTGAGAGTGAACTTGCACGGAAAAATACCGCGCTTCTGGAGGTGATCGCTTCGGTAGAACGGGAAAAAATTGCGGTCAAAGAGAGTGTGGCTGAAAAATTTCAAAAACTGATCATTCCGATTATCGATATGATCGCCGACCGTCCACACTGCGCCGACCTGGCAAAACTTCTCAAGAGTTCAATCAAATACGTTACCTCGTCACCCGCAGCGCAATTCCCATTTGCCGATTATAATCTGAGCCCCAGGGAAATGCAGATTTGTAATATGATCCAGACCGGCATGTCGATAAAACAGATCGCCGGGATGCTGCACACTTCACCCTTAACTGTTGAAAAACAGCGAAAGTCGATACGAAAGAAACTCGGCGTATCCGACAATCGGACAAATCTGGCAACCTATCTCGGCAGGATCAACTCCTGACTCGTCATTATCGGGTATAACCCATACCCGAAACATCCCCGATATTCCCCTCTGTATATTTTCTCCGGTTAAGCATATCATTAGACATACCTGCAGGAGTTAGCGTTTGTAGAAGTTTCCGGAGAATGAAACTGGACTAATGAAGAATTGTAGCGGCGGTTGTAGAATTCCGTAAATGCATTTGTCTGTTTTTGTTACCGGGGCGGTAATAATGTAAACTTTTTTGTTGAGGAGGTGTGAATGTTTAATAACATGAAGCTTTCTGTTAAGATTGCTGTTGGATTCGGTTCTCTTATTCTGATTATTGTCGTTTTGGGTGGGCTTGCGATTTTCAATATGAATTCGGTTAAGGCCAAATCGGAAATCCTTGCGAAAGAATATGTTCCTGAAGTTGATATCGCCGTAAAGTTGCGGGGGGCTGCCAATAGAGTCATGTATGCGATGCGGGGATATGGTTTATCAGAGGAAGATACCTATTATACCGATGCAAAAAATGAAATAAAGGCGGTCGAATCGGCCATAAGCAGCGCCGGGGAACTGCAAAAAAGGGCGGTACATCTGGAAGCATTGAAAGGACACCTCGAAACAGCAAATGGAGCTGTTGAAAAATATAAAAGGCTGATGGACAAAACCGTTGAGATAAACAGTAATCTTGCTCATGACAGGGAGTCGATGGATAAAGCCGCCGCGGTATATATAAGCAGTTGCAATACCTATCTTGCCGGGCAGAACAGCCGTATGAACAAGGAAATTGCCGGCAGGCAGACCAATATGGCCCGTCATAAAAAAATAACCATTGT
>WJLZ01000084.1 GCA_014728215.1 Chitinivibrionales bacterium | reverse complement strand
CGGATATGGTTGTGAGTAATGTCGGGAATCGAATTTCGATAGATCTCTTCTACTTTCTTAAGTTCGTCAACCAAGGGGAAAAGATCCTGGAATTCACCGCTGTGTTTATTGATAAATGCTTCAAGCCGGGCGATATTTCCCCTATCGAACTGAACAAGGCTCCCCCGGGCAAGTCCTTTTAAAATTAAAATAACATCACCGGGGCTCATTGGAAGAAGGGGGAGAAGTGCCAGGCCGGCTCTGAAATCGACGGCAATCAAACCCTTGAGAGGTTCGTTATCAGTCGAGGTCTTTTTCAGACAATTCGGCTGACTTTTGCAGGTTGACCATTCATACTGCCGGGCAAACTCATAGGCGCCGATTTGATTAAGCAATCTCACGAATTCACGCATGAACTGCCTTTTTGAGCGGTACTCCGGCGAGCCGAGCAGCGAAGGGTCGATTTTTTTACCTTTTTGCCACATCGCCAGAACATCGAGATGATCATCAACTTCCAACCGCCAGGTACGTCCATCAACCCAGTCGCTTATTTCTCCACAGGAGCCCAGATGAGGATCCACAAAAGTGGCATGAACGTTATTGACCACATCTTCGGTGCCGAAATGGACTCTGGCCGCACGGCGGATCAGTTTCTGCCACAGTGCACCCGCCCGGGCTGCTGCAGGATTGCACTGGAGTTGAAATGGACCCTGAAAACCGATCCAGTAAAGCAGATTGCGGAAAAATATTGAGAATTTGGAAGGAGGAATCAGTATTTTCATGGCATAGGTCGATCCCGGCTCGATTCCTTCAACGGAACCGCCGTCTATCGAAACAACCTTTACTTTGTAAACCTGTCCCGCAAATCCGCCACCTACAAATCTATCGATACTCACACGGATTTTTGGCCGTGTTTTATCTAATGGGTTTGCTACAGGTTCAACTTCATATACAAGTTCATCGCCGACATCATACCGGTCAATCTGCATCGGACGGTATAGAGATGCTTCGTCGATTTGCTTTTTAAGCGTATTACAAACGGCAACAGAATATTCAACTGTGCTCATGTATTCCTCATTCTTACAGATGTTCGGGTGGTATTCTCACACTACAGCACTATTTTCTTTGTCGAGAAAAACAAGATAACAAAAATACTTCTCCGGAGCGGTGAAGATAAATATATAGGGTCGAAAGTTGAAAGTATAAAGTATATAGTTTAAGATTAATTTCCGGCAAGCAGTACCAGGTAATCATACCTGGAAAGTTAAATAGTATATTTTTACCTCTTATATTTGTGAAACTGAGAAGAAAGGCATACTATGAATTCAGACCGGCTATGGGCCCCATGGCGTAAGTCCTATATCACTGGTGTTGATAAAAAAGATAATGGTTGTATTTTCTGCGAGGTCCCCCGGCAAAAAAATGAACGCGAGGCACTTATTCTCCTTAAAGGTACCCTCAATTACATTATCATGAATCTTTACCCTTATAATAACGGTCATCTGATGGTTGTTCCCTATGAGCATACGGCCGATATGCTTTCTTTATCGGATGATACATCAAATGAGATGTGGAAACTTCTCTGTACCTGTAAAAAAGCGCTGTCACGGGCATTTAATCCGGATGGTTTCAATATCGGTATTAACCAGGGAAGGGTCGCTGGCGCCGGTATCGACCAGCATATCCATATGCATATTGTCCCCCGATGGAGCGGCGATACAAATTTTATGCCCGTGGTAGGTGAAACCAAAGTGATTTCACAAGACCTCTGGGATGCCTACGATGAATTGAAAAATTATTTTTAATTGCAGTGGCGTTCAGTTGAATACCCTTACTCTCGAGAAGAGAATGCCCCTCCTGCTGTTGTTTCCGGGAGACGTTGCGGTGCCTTATCGGGAAAGTATTGCCATGAGGTCATAATGCCCTTTTCAAGTTTGGCGTAGGTATATTTCCGAATCCACTCTCCGGTGTTGCAATAGCATTTGTCGCCCCACCGTATCAATTCGGGATGATGGGTATGGCCGAAAACAACAATGTCTTTTCCAGTGTCAAGAATCCTTTTCCCGTGTACCCGATATTCCTTGATTTTATCTGCACAAAGGCACAGTGAAAGAAACTTTCTGCTGTTGCCCGAGAAAAAAGTGGCCAAGGGAACGGCTATGTTGGGATGAAGTAATCGATAGAGCCGCTGATTAGTTTTATTCCGAAGAATTTTTCGAAGCATACGGTAGCTGATATCGGCTTTTAAGAGACCGTCACCATGAAATAAATGGATTCTTTTGCCCTGGAGTTCCATTTCTGCGTGGTCGCAGTGAATATGGAGACCGATTGTTTCTTGCAGAAAAGGTCCGATTGCAAAATCATGGTTGCCGGCAATATAATGAATATTCACTCCCTTTTCTACCATATTCCGCAGAGTATGAAGAGCTGGGAAATAATCGGGACGGATACTGTATTTGTATTCTATCCAGAAGTCAAACAGATCACCAAGAATAAACACATGGGTGGCATGTGAGGAGATTTCCCGGAAAAAGGTAAGAAGATGTTTTTCTCGCTGTTCATGGTTTGGGATAAATATTCCTAAATGAGCATCAGAGACAAAGTAAGCCTGTTCTTTCGACATCTGTATAATATAAATTCAGAAATAAGAAAAGAAAATTCTCTGGATTGAAATGAAGTTTCGTCCGGTCTGCTCTTGTCGATTATTTATTCCCAGAGATCCTCTGCATTGTCGATGTCGCTTGCTAATTCACGGAAATTTGCATTTTCAACATCCATATTGCCAAAGTCAAGCTCTCTCATGTCATCATCGAGCACTAAATCATCTTCCGCTTCCGCAAATCTCTCATCCATATCCCGCAATACATCGTCAGCATCGAATTGTTCATCGATTAACATCCTTCTTCACCTCCCTTCAGCCCAGGCCGGGTATAGAAACAAAATCATAAAGCACCGATGAAGTATAATGAATGTTTTTTTTAGGTGTCAATACTTTTCTTGAAAAAATATAATTTTTTATCTCATCAATACAGGAGGAATTGCTGCAAGGATATTGCAGGCAACCGGAACGATAATAACGGCAGTATTAGAGAATCGTATTGTTGACTGAAAATTGAGGGGGAAGTGCAGGCAAGTCAGGCATTAAAAGATCCTCAGCCTTTGCCGTCTTTACGAATTATATCATCTATTTCTTTTCTCACCTGAGCGTTATAAAGAAGTTCTTCGAGGTTATGGGCAACTTTTTTGCCCTCATTAATTACTTCCGAGCGTTTGGACAGTATTGCAAGTTCTATTTCCTTCTTCTTGTTTTCTTCCTTGCGGATTTTCAGCAACAAAATGGAACGTCCAAGAGAAATTCCCAGAAGAAGAATAAATGCCTGTATTATTAATAGAAAGTATGGATTTTCGGGTATCATGTACAAAGTCCCTTCAGCGTTAATCAATGAAGACACATCCTGTCTCTTTCTTTAAAATATCTCGGGAAAAGTTAAAAATCAATCCTTGTCCAAAGCTTTTTTATTTCCAATCATAGTCCCTGCCGTCAGGATATGTAATTGCTTTGTCAGTAAGTCGCCTTTTGAGAATATCTAGCCCCTGTGCAATAATATCATCACGATCCTGCGATATGCTGCTAAACCAGTTTTCGAGATCACTTCCTATTCTGGTATAACATTTGTCTCCGATATGATATTCTCCCAGTTGGATTTCCAGAGTACTCTTTTCATTGTCGATGATTACATTTCTGATCCATCGGATACTCATGAGTTCACATCCTTTGACTTGCATAACGAACAGTAACTACTCAAGGGCCGGAATATTCATAATCAGTATTCGGGCCTTATTTGAAAATACATCGTGTGGATGGTCCATGATCAGTTGTTCGAGGAGCGTTTTGCCCTCATTGATTCTCCCCGCCTCTATAAGAGCCTCTGCTCTGATATATTCCACTTCCGGTGAGACCGATTCATGGGGTATTTTGTTGAGGGTTATCAGCGCATTCTCAGGATCGTTTTTATTCATAAATGCTCTTGACAGTCTCAAGGCAATTGTTGCAATGACAGGTGGGGGATAGGTGGTGAATCCGGAAGATAAAACAACACTTCCGGGGTTTCCCGTATAATAAGCATGTTCTACCATTCCCCAGTCCTTAAAGGCATCAGGAAAATTTTTTATTCGACGGAACGTGAAATCATAATGAAGAACTTCGGCGGCATAGGGCCAGGCGGCTTGATAGTTCAGCGAATCGAGTTGAGCCTTGGCTTCATTTCCCTTACCGCTGAAAAGAAGTATTCGCAATTTCCACAGCGAGGCTTCCAGTTTATTGTTCCGCCATCGTTCCTTTCCGGTGACCAAAGATGTTGTTGTTTTGGCACTGTCGAGTTTGTTGGTGAAAATATACTGCCGGATAAGAAGTGTATCCCTGTTAATGGATGGGGGCATTGAGTTAATCAGCTTTGATGCACGGTCGTGAAGTCCGGCATTCTGATAAAGGGTAACAGCATTGATTTTATTTGAACTTTTACCTAACCCGGTTTTTTCCAGCCACCATATTGCAGAGTCAACAACACCCAGTTCCTGATAGGAATGGGATAAAAGGGTTGCGCATAGCACCTTGTCGTTCTTATTGTCCAGACGGTTGTAGGCGGTGCGAGCAGGATAAATCGTTTTCCCGAATGCATTCTGACGGTATCGTTTCATAGCCAGGGAGAGTAATTCATTTCCTATGGGAAGTGAATCCGATTCGGTTTCTAAAAGAACGGTTACTGCATCCTTGTCAAAATTGTGCTGCAAATAAAGTTTGGCAATCCATTGGCGGAATTGAAAGATTTCATCCGTCCTATGGAGTGTTTGAAGATAACAGGTCTTAAATGTGTTGAGCGCGGTGTGCTTTTCTTCAGGTGGGGCATCACTGATAATTTCACTTAAATCGTGTTGTGCCAGAGATTTTAACTGCGGTTCCTGCTTAATGATACGGCAGAGGAGTTGCGCCCCCTTTTCGTATTCTTCTAAAACCCCTTTTATTTGTGCCCAACGTATCAGATCGATACCGGTGAGGGGCATTCCATGGTCGAGTACGCGGAACAGGCTGTCGGCTTTGGCGATATTACCGGCCTGATGCAGGCGGGATATTGCCACTTTCAGTGGACCATTAAGCTTTTCCCACTGAGCAATTAAAGAATTCCAGTCTTCTTTGCTTTCCTTTCCGGTTTTTTCTCTGAGCGCACTGAAAAGGAGATCCCGTGAAAAAAAACCTTTTTTTTGAGTATATTGCTCGATCAGAATGGGTATTGAGGTATTTCTTTCTCCATAGGTAGAAGAATACCGGGATAAAAATAAGGAAAAGCAATTCGTGTCGAGTGCGGCAAGGTCGGGGTTTTTGAGGTGTGCTTTCCGTTTGGCCGGTGAAAGAGTGGACCAGGAAGAATCTGAATAGATACACTCAGCCTCGTTACTATGCACCAGAGCAAAGGCGGTTAGAATAATTAACGATGTTCTGATTATCTCCATGGAGTCCTCGATGCCAGGGGATTTTGAAAGAGTATATGTATACGACCGAATCCCCGGGTTTCTTCATAATTCCGTGCCCATTCCACCGATGCTGTTCCGATCCCGGTTGGAATCCGGATACCAATTCCGTATCCAAGCATTTCGATACGGGATTGAGTTGAAAGTGCCGACTTGCTTTTAAGGCCGGTTCCACAGTCAATGAAAATATATGCCGAGCCACGTTCTTTGAAGTAGAAAAGATATTCGCCTTGCATGTATGCTACTGTTTGAAGAGAAAACTGATTATCGGCATAGCCCCGGATTGAGTTATATCCCCCAACGCGATACAGCTCGACATCCGAAAGGTCTTTTTCTTTGGTAAAAAGGTTTTTGGCGGTAATGCGTGTTGCTATCGCCTGACGGGCAAGGAGCGGCACATGAAAATCTGCAGAAAAACCCAGGTGCCACCGCGAGTTGTTTTTACCACCTTTATCTGCAATACCGGTGCCGGTTTCAATAAAGAGACCCCTGGATAAATTACCGGCTCGATATCTTTCCGCCTTACGCATGAGAAGAAGGTCCGCTCCGTAAAATTGCCATGATTCGCGGATTAAATCCACATTTTCTTCCACTGAAGTCTCCTGACCCTTGAGTGCTACTCCCGCCTGCCACTGAGGTTTGAGTTCGGTAAGAAATATTCCTTTCCCATGGAGGTGACCGTATTCATTCTCCTTTATTTCAAGTCCGAAACCAATGTTTATAAAAAGCGGGAGACCAAAGAGCCAGGCTTTCGAAACATTCATTTCAAACTGCTGAAGATTTTTTTCGCCTTTATATGTCAGAACCGCCGATTCACCCCTTCCGAATACATTGAGAAGCGATACATCGAGGACCCCGATTAGCCGTGTATCGCTTTCGGATTGAAATGTAAGTGCACCATTAAGGCCCAGACCCGATTTGTCGGTGATAATAAAGGGAACTGCTACCCCCGGCTCATCTTCCTCCTGGTGATTCGGCCGGTCGAAGACTGTGTCTGATGCCGATTCCTTTTTCGTTCCGGGAGAACTATCGTCGATAATGGCAGGTACCCCTGTTTCCACAGAGGTGATATAATCGCGTGAAAGAAGTCGTCTGCGTGATTGCTCGATTGCATCAAGTGAAAACCGGGCGCCCTTCTTTGTGATAATATCATGGACAAGGACTTTTTCTTTGGTTGACAGTTCGCCCATGAACAGGGGGGATGCAAATCGATATGGCTTGTCTGTTTCGATATCGATAAAAACGGTAAGGGAAGAATCTGTTTTCTGATTTACGCTGTCGGGAAGAGATTTCCGGATATCCAGTGAAGCCCGGGCAAAAGGGAAGCCTCGATTGGCGGCAAAATGCACCGCTTTGTCTGCAATCAGGCCTACTTCTCCTGCCGCATAGGGGCGGGGAAATGAGAGCGTGGCCAGAGAATCAAAGGTACATTCAAGTGATGAACGGATTATAATGGTATCGATATCACTTCGGGGGCCGGCCGAAACTTTCATTGTATCACCGGAAACAGTATCGAACGTGGGAGAAAAATAGCCAAGCGAATCGAGAAATAGGCTAATTGCAGCTATTTTTTCCCCTGTGGCGCTTTTCCGGACCTTGCGGAAAAGCGCGATTCTTTTCGGAACCGGTTCTCGAACAATTGCGGTGTGGGTACTGTCGTCAAAAATGAAAGGTCGGCTGAAAACGCAGTATGGTATGCAGGTGACAGTAATACTTCCTGCAATAAACAACCTCAAAAAAATATGATGTTGCAGAACTGCTTTCAGGCTGGTCCGAGTCCCAATAGGTACCGCCTTTGGTAAGTATGGAATTAATGGCCTTTTAAGCGTTGCTTCTCGAGTATTTCTTTGCCTTGAACCGAATACTTTGCCACCGGAACTTCTTCCAGGCGTTCCAGTGGTATCAGCTCTCCGGTCACCTTGCAGATTCCATAAGTACCTTCCTCGATGCGTTCCAACGCCTCATCGATTTGCTCAAGATACTTCTGCTGACGCTCTGCCAAGCCCATGGAAAACTCGCGATCGTATGATAACGAAGCAACATCGCCAAGATGGTAGCTGTAGCGGGAATTTTCTCCCGACTGATCGCTGATCGAATTTTTTAGATTGCTCTGGGAAAGCTCTCCCACTTCTTCAAGAACTTTCTGTTTTTCCTGAGTCAGTTTCTTTTTGAAATGGTCCAACTCTTTTTTTGAATATTTTTTCTTCACGGTATGCTCCCTGTCAGAGGTCCCATAATAGAGAATCGTGTAAAATAGATGATGCGCTTGCTGCACACAATTCCGGTAAATCTACGGCGCTGATAAAAATACTACCGGCGCCTGTTTAACAGAATAACCTGCGTGAAGTATTTTTATAAATAGGTTACTACGAATTGGAATTATTCGTTATTATCGCAATTGTATTATTTCTTTAAATAGTAAAAGGCTGAAAGTTCATGACACGAGTCGAGAATGCTCGAAACGGCACCATTACCGATGAAATGAAATCTGTTGCAGAAAAGGAGAACCTTGATCCGGAAATTGTCAGGCAAAGGGTTGCCGACGGTTCGGTGGCAATTGTTCGCAATATCAAAAGGGACATTCCTCCCCTTGCATTGGGCCGGGATACAAGGATAAAAGTTAATGCGAATATCGGCACCTCATCATCGATGGCTCAGGTTGATGAAGAACTTGAAAAGATGCGGGTTGCGGTTAAGCATGGCGCCGATGCGGTTATGGATTTATCCACGGGTGGGGATATCGTCAAAATCCGTTCTATTCTGCTTTCCGAATGCCGGGTGGCTGTTGGAACCGTCCCGCTCTATGAAATGGCCTTTGTTGCCAGTGAAAAAGGGAGATCCGTATTGGATCTTTCAGCCGATGAAATGTTTGAAGTGATAGAGAGTCATTGCGAGCAGGGGGTCGATTTTCTAACTCTTCACTGCGGTGTGACCATGGAGACGGTAAAAAGGTTTAAAGAAGCCGGCCGTCTTGCCGGGGCTGCCAGCAGGGGAGGGACAATCATGATGGAATGGATTCATCGAAATAAAAAAGAGAGTCCCTTGTATGAACATTTTGACCGGCTTTGCGATATTCTTGCCCGTTACGATGTTGCCGCCAGTCTTGGTGACGGATTTCGTCCGGCCGCGCTCAAAGATGCTACCGATCGGCCGCAAATCGATGAACTCGTCGTTCTCGGCGAGTTGGTAAAAAAGGCGCGGGAGAAAGGCGTTACCGTTTTCGTTGAAGGTCCGGGGCATGTTCCTTTGAATCAGGTCGCCGCAAATATGCAGGTGCAGAAAACCCTCTGCGATAATGCGCCATTCTATGTGCTTGGCCCTCTGGTTACTGATATTTCTCCCGGTTACGATCATATTACCGCGGCTATCGGCGGTGCTGTTGCTGCAATGGCCGGTGCCGATTTTCTCTGCTATGTTACCCCAGCCGAGCATCTGAGGCTCCCTTCTGTTGATGATGTCAAAGAAGGTGTCGTTGCTTCCCGGATTGCCGCTCATGCCGCTGATGTCGCTCGGGGAATACCAGGCGCAATCGAATGGGACAATGCACTTTCTAAAGCAAAAATGGATCTCGATTGGGAACGGTTTATCTCTCTGTGTATCGATCCGGATAAGGCCCGCAAATACCGCGAGTCACTTCCGGCAAACGACAGCGAATTGTGCAGCATGTGTGGTGAATTCTGCGCAATTAAACGAACTAGAGCGGTTCAGGACTAAATTGGATGCTCTCATACCGCCTCACTTTCCCTGTCGATCCCACAATAAAAGAACGAGCTCTCGGTATATGCTACAGTTCCGGCATGGAGGGGTGTCAGGAAGAAGGCCGGGGTGATGACGTTATTCTCACCTGCTGGTTCAATGATTTCCTTTCATGTACGGCTGCAAAGAGTTATATAAGTCGAATTCTGAATCCTGAGTGGATAAAAGAAATACCGGTCGAGGACCAGGACTGGAATGCACGATGGCGTGAATCGATTCAGCCGGTGAAGGTAACCGATTCAATCTGGGTATCACCATCGTGGAAACCTCCGCAATTACAGGCCGGAGAGAAATGGATCAAACTCGAACCGAAAATGACATTCGGTACCGGACATCACGAAACCACCCGTCTGGTGGCATCGGTAATTGAGGCCGAAAGGGGCCGCATTCCTAATACCACATTTCTCGATATCGGTTCAGGAACCGGTATTCTCTGTTTTATTGCCGATTGTCTGGGGGCACAAAAGTGTCTCGGAATAGAGATCGATCGCAATGCATGGGAAAATATCGCCGAAAATCGCAATGCAAACCCATCAAGGGGAACGGTTGATTTCGTTGTCGGCACGCTCGATTCCGTGGGAAAAAAAGCAGCCTTCGACTGGATTGTCATGAATATGTTGCGTGTTCATTCCGGACCTCTGGTACAGAAAGTGAACAATCTTTTGAAACCTTCAGGTACCTTTGTCTGGTCCGGACTGCTTCTCGTAGAGAAAAAGGCTGTCATTCAAGATGCCGGGAATGCGGGATTCCGTTTGTGCGCCGAAAAACAACTTGACGAATGGTGGTGCGGTGTGTTTGTCCATTCGGGCAGATAACAGATTCTTAATTCTTTCTGCTCCTGTCATGGCACCGAATTTTACCGGAGGGTATCGGGGACGTTAACAGCAGAGGACTGGATTTTTATGATGCTCTGGTTCCAATTACGAAGCTTAAACGTAAAGGAGTGACAATTTATGGACTTTTCAATAAAGAAAGCGAAAATCGTAGCGACACTCGGTCCTGCATCACGGTCTAAAAAGCAGATTCGGTTATTGCTTGGCAAAGGGGCTGATGTTTTCAGGATCAATTTTTCGCACGGCACCCATGACGATCATCGGGAAACGCTTGAGAATATCGCTCAAGCCGGAATCGGTTTAAAAAAACATCCAGGTATTTTGGCCGACTTACAGGGACCGAAAATCCGGACCGGCAAAACCGAAAGCGATTCTTCCGTTGTGCTGATTAATGGGCGTTCGGTGTTGATTCGTCCGGGAAAGGGGCTCTGTAATGCCGACACAATTTATGTCGATTATCCGGCTTTGATTGATGATGTAAAGGCCGGACAACACATTCTTATCAATGACGGAGCAATTGAGTTGACGGTAAAAAAAGTTGATATAAAAGAAAACGCGCTTCACTGTAAAATCCTGAATACCGGAACCTATTCATCACGTAAAGGTGTTAACCTGCCCGACAGTGAGTTGAGTATACCGTCGATGACCCCTAAAGACCGGCGGGATCTGAAATTCATTCTTGAAAAGGAGGTCCATTATATCGCCCTTTCATTTGTTCGGATGGCCGAGGATTTGACCGAAGTCAACAATGCGGTCAAACGTTCGAAAAAACCGATCAAAGTTCTGGCAAAAATCGAGAAACCTGAAGCGGCCGAGCGGGTCGATGATATTTTGAATGTCTGTGACGGCATCATGGTGGCACGGGGAGATCTGGGGGTAGAAACTTCACCTCAGGAAGTTCCGATTCTGCAAAAACATCTGATCACCCGGGCCAACGAAATGGGGAAACTTGTTATTGTCGCCACGCAGATGCTTGAGTCGATGATAAACAGTCCACGGCCCACAAGAGCCGAAGCAGCCGATGTCGCCAATGCAGTACTCGATCGCACCGATGCACTTATGCTTTCGGGGGAAACCGCAGTAGGCTCCTATCCCGCAAAAACAGTCACCATGATGGAGCGTATTATTTCTACTACCGAAAAAAGCACTTATTATCCCCGTGATATTACAGACCTTTCTTTGAAATATCGATATCCGCCGTATGCTCTTTGTGAAGCGGCTGCCTGGGCGGGCAAAGATCTTGATAATGTGCCGGTGCTTGTTTTTACCGTGAGTGGAAATACCGCGTTATATCTGTCGAAAATCAGAACCCAGTCACATATTTTCGGCTTTTCGCCTGATCCTGCAGTTGTTTCGCTCCTGGCCCTTGCATGGAATGTAACCCCATTTCTTATCGATTTTGATAAAAATATCGTCTCGTTGCAAAAAAAGGCGGAACAGATTCTTCTGAAAAGCAAGTGTGTGAAAAAAAACGATCTGGTGCTTGTTCTGAGCGGTACGACACCTGCCAGGGGCGCAACCAATTTTTTGCGGGTAAAAAAGGTTGGTGAACTGTAAGCAAATACCCGCCCATGACCTCTCAGTTTCTCTCGATACACATTGCACTTCATCCTCACTCATCATATACTACTAGGGATGTACCGGAAAAAAACAACAGTGCTCGTGCGCATGCATGCCCCGGGAATTCTGGCTGTAATTCTGTTTGGCTTCATTCCTCAATCTTTTTCACAGAAACAGCCGGAACTTGCCCAGCGCTCTCCCTATTCGATTCCTCTTGCCAAACTGAGCGTAAGTTTTGAAGAGAATACGTCAGTTTGTGAGAAAGTGAAAGTCTATTATGAAGGCTCAGAAGATTATCAGGTTATTACCGCAGTAAACGATTATTCAATGAAAGTGCATCGGAGAGGAACCGAGAAAACCATTTACCGTGAGCATATCGCCCGGGCTTTTATGCTGACCGATTTCGAGGCCGAAGTGCTGGGTGATGTTGTTAAAACGTTTATCTCAACGCTTGAAACATTTGAGAAAAACCTGCAGAAGCAACGATGGGGAAGATGTCTCTATCTCGACGGATATTTTCCGCGATTTCTCGAAGGGTTTTATTATCTGTATACTTCGGCACGCAATTCTTCAGAAGCCCTGCCTGAAATCAGTCTGGTCCCCGATTCGTTATATGAAGTTTCTTTGGCATCTGTAAAATCGGATAAACGGATTAATGCATGGAAAAGCGATAAAGAGCAAATAATCAGATTGAGAATTATAACAAAAGAATTGATATTCCAGCTGAAAAGACTTCAGAAAAAAGAGCTGGCGAACAGAAAACGAAATCCCGAAATATCATACGGAGGGGAGTTTGAAGAGGTATTTGCTCTGTTTATCAGGAACTACTTTGGATTGAAATCTCTTAAAAAGTAGTCTTTATGTATCCGGATAATTTCCCCAGCTCTCGATAGACTGTTAAAATCCTGCCGGGTTTTTATGAAAATGCACTATATTATCTGATTTTGAAGGCCATTTTTATTATATTTGAGAGACAAGTGACATCGACTAAAAAACATATGGCTCTGAACCTGGAAAAATTGTCTCTTTCTGCTTTTCGGATATTTTTTCTCCTCGGTGTGTCCTTTTCTCTTCTCTGGGGGGTAGAACCCCGTGAGTCTTTTGATATTCCACTGGCTAAATTGAGCGTTGCTAAAGATGAGGTTTCGGGGCAATTCGAGAAAGTTCGTATCACCTATTCCGGCGATCAGGATGTCTGGACTATATCACGAATCGATGACACCTATTCGAAACATACCCGACATGGTATAAAAAAGGAGATTTATAAAGAACGTGGACAAAAATCATATATCATTTCCGATTTTGAAGCGGAACAGTTAGACAAGGTGTGCAAAACCTTTATCAAGACCCTGAACGGTCTGGAAAAGGACCTTCAGCGCGAGCGCTGGGGAAAATGCTTATACCTCGATGCCTATTTTCCGCGTTTTTTAAAGGGCTTTTATTATCTGGTCTGCGCAGCTCGCAATTCTCAAGGCGCCCTGCCGCCTGTTGCCCAAATACCCGATGAACTCTTTGATGTCTCTTTACGTTCCCCAAAATCCGATGCCAGAATTGGGAAATGGAGAGCAAATCCCGAATATATTATCAGGTTGCGAATAATCATCAAGGAACTGATATATCAAACAAAACAGTGGCAAAAGAAAGAACTCACCAATTCACGGCGTAATCGGGAAATTGCCTACAGCGAAAAATTCGAAGTTGCCTATGCGATTTTTATCCGCCTCTATTTCAATCTCAAACCTCCCCCAAAATTCCCGAAAAGAGGAAAACATCTGTAAGCCGGATACAAAAGCTTTATCAGAGGCATGATGGGGCCGTTTTTTTGAACAATTTGAACAATTTACACGACTATTCTTGTGAAAATTAATTTTTAGGGGCTTATTCGCTTTCTTGCCGGTGCTGAAAATTGCTTTGTTTTTTTTGTGATTGAATTTATATTGTATAAATAAATTAAGTTTGCTGGAAGGAGATTCTGAAATTATGAAGTTATTCAGAAATGGCTCAAAATACACGAACAAACAGGGTTTAAGCGCTTATTTAATCCTGTTTATTCTCTTAACTCTTATGTCTTTTTCAGCAAGAGCGCAACAGCGATGTAACCTGATTTCCGATACCACCCAGTGTATCGATCCTGTTGGAATTGATGGGCAGACTATTACAGTGCCGTCATCGGTTACCAGAATTCCGGCAGATGGATTGGTCCTCTGCCCCAGGATCTCAATGGACACCCTTGCTGCCGATGTCGTATTTATTCTTGATCAGTCAGGAAGTATGCAGTCACTGGCAGTCTCGGTTCAGGGTGGTGATTCGGTATTCTGCCATGCTGATTGTAACGGAGAATTAGGGACTACAACAATAACTTATAACGGCAGTCCAACCGAAATCGATGTCTGCAGTGGTTGTCCCCATGGCAGAATATCCGGCGATCCCTATGGTCAAAGGGCAAATGTAATAAAGACTGCTATTGACAGGATGGCAGAGCTGAACGATTCGTCAGCCGCCGGATTTATTGAGCATGGACAGCAGCTCGGACCTAATAATGTTCTTCTAAGGCAACTGAACGATCAATCGAATATTGATCTGCTTAAAGATAACATCGATATCAAGTTTTTGTCAGAAACCTCCTACAGTATTCCCCTTACCGAAGCAAAGAAATGGTTGAATAATCCGAATGTACGGTATAATGAAAAATCGATGATTATCATGGTTTCCGACGGCAAGCCCGGAGAAATTGATGAGCAGTGGCTTAATGTTGTATTCGATCAATCGTTTCCGCCTCCCTATGGTGGTACCATGCCCCCGGTTTACGGCATCTTTCTGGGAGACCCTGATTATAATGACTATGAAGATTACCGTTCTCTTGCACTTTTGTCCGATACAACAGGCGGCGAGTTTTTTATTGTTCCGCCCGAGAATGTCGACAGCCTGAACAGAGTTATGGATGAGATCCTCATTAATCAGCTTACGCAGAAAAGCATTGATGTAACGATCAGAAATGAAACGAATGGACAGGAAAGTAAAAGTGTTAGAGGCCGGAGCACATTTAAAAACAACAAAATGTATCTCGGTCTTGACAGTATCGTTGCTCTTGAAGAAGGCACTAATGAAATTTATCTGAAAATTGAATATTTAGACGGGACCAGCGATGAAGCCAATTTTACTATTGATGTTTCCGGCTCCGATCCTCCTTCATCATCTTTTCTGGAAACCGAGTGTCTGGATACATCACTACTTTCTATTCTGGACATTGATGAAAACGTGGTCTCCAGCCTTGATGAAAAAGACGATAGTTTCTATGTGCAACTCAAAACACCACCATTACTTTCCAAGTATAAGCCTTCCCTTGTTACTCAACAAAAGGATGATCGTGAAAACTTGACACTTGACACTGCTTCGGATGCCTTTGGTACTGATGGTCAAAGGATTATTCTTCAACAGAAGTTGGCGCTGAGCTTTCCTACCGCCGACCCTACAAATAATAACCTGAAGCTGGAGAGTAATACATCCGATAGTTTGATCGCTACCTGGAGCTATCCCCGTGACCCCCGCGATGTGGCACGGGTGGCAATTCCCATATCAAAAGTATTATTTGCCCCCGATTCAGCGTTTATTTACGACAGTGATGTCGATGGACGGGGAGATTCAATCGTAATATTTTATAATCGTCCCATTCCGGAAGCTTTTCCTGTTGATTATGCGTACTGGAACCAGGAGGGTGATGATTATAAAAAAGAGAATCCCACAGCCGAATTTATCGGTAGTAACGATTCGATAGTAGCCTATACGTTTACCGATCAATTCGACGCTAACCTGACAGGCATTTCTTCAACTGGAAATGAACCCTATGCCCATGTTTCGCCCTCTTCATCGGAATATAGCCTTGCTCCGGGCAAAAGTACGGTTGATATTCAGGACAGAATCAAACCTGTTCCGGTAAACGCAACATTGCGCACATCACCGGCTGCAGGCAGCTATCCCGATACCCTTGTCCTTGTCGTTTCAGAACCCCTTGAGAGTACCGGTGACGAACCCTGGAAACAGCTTTTAAAACATAACACCGAAGACAATTACGGTTCATCGCAGACCCTGAGTACTGTTTCCCGAATATCCGTGAGCAGTGACGGTTTGACCTACAGGCTGGCCGTTCCTAAAGACGCCGACCTGAGTGCAGTGGATTACCTGTTTCTCAACAACAGTGGTCCTTATACCGATAAACCCGGCAATGTACCGGCTGAAAAAAGTGTCCGTCTGAAGGTAAACACCTATATCTATTTCGCCCTGGAATCGGATCCAAGTACGCCTGTTGATGAAGTAATATGGCCCAATGAATCATCATTTGTTGCCGTGATCGTATCGGAGGCCCAAACCGATGAAATTACGCTAAATATCGAGATTCCCAATGAAGGCGGCGATAAGGGGGAGTTTACGGCCACAAGGGAAAGCGGTTCACAATTCACTGTTACCATCCCTTTCAAATTTGTCGGCAGCAAAGAGATTGATCAATCTAATCAGGTTGCCGAAGCAGCGATTTTCGATATAACCGGCGGAAACGAGGCGACACTGGAGGCTGCAGTTTCGGTGGAAATCAACAGCGATCGAACCGACAGTGCATCATCAGAACTCACCTTGCGTTACGATCCGGGGCCTTCAGTTACCAGAGTACTTTATTTTCCCGGCAATGAGCCCCTGGCCTCTACTACAAATCCCGATCTCATGATTGTTAAGTTCAATGAAGATGTCAAGTGGCCCCAGGGAACCGAAGATACTCCGATCGACAGTGTTTTTACTATTCGTAAACCTGATGGGACGACAATTGATATGTCGGAGCTGACTCTTACCCGTCCATCTTCGGATGACTCATCCGGATATGCCTATATAACGGTCCCCTTTAGGCTCATCAACACCCTGAAAATCGATCCCGGTGAAGATTCTCTGTCACTGATAAAGGGTACTCCCTTTGTTATCGATAACAGCGATCATCTGCCTCCGGGGAATGTTGTTTTGATTCAATGGGGAGTGGATCTGAAACCGGTGCCTGCCGTCAAGAGTCCTTTTTCACCAACAGCAGAACTTCCCGAAGGGGTGACGACGTTTCTGGAAAATAATCCGGACTCTCGGGTGAAACAGGCAAAGACCGGCACTTTTATTCAGGTGATTTCTAAGAAACTCCTTACCGATGAGTCGTATGTTACGATCTATGATGCGGTTGGTAATATCGTCATTGAGAATCTGGCAATTGCCCGTTATGAGAAAGGTGATAAAGACAAGTATTATACGGCCTGGACCGGCATTAATAGAAACGGCAGAATCGTGGGCAGCGGAACCTATGTTGCCTATATCTTTCTTAAAGATATCGACGGAGATACCGAAACCGTTAAACAATTGATAGCCGTTACCCGGTAACCGGATAAATGAGGCCGACCGGTCTTATATTGGTGTTTTTGGCATTGCCTGCGGCAAAAAAGGCGTACCCGCAGGCTTTTACCTTCTGGAGGAATTAATGAGACTATTTCAAAAAGTCGTTTTTTGCATTTTTTCGGCGACTCTACTCTTACACCTGAATGCCGCCGACAGTACCTGTTTTCTGCGAATCGATGCCTGCAATCTGAGCAATATCGATGGAAAAACTATTGAGGTACCGCTTGAGATTAGCGAAATATCTCGTGATGTTAAAGCGTGTCTTCCCGAAATCGTTTTTCAGAGTTCCTTTCAGGATACGGCATCAATATTTTTTGTTATCGATGAATCGGGCAGTATGGCGCAAAATGATCCTAATGGTGCGCGATATGAGATAACCAAACAATTTCTCGAACAGATGTATCAAACCTATCCCTATGTCCGGGTCGGTGTTGCAGTATTTACCGACAGACTGGAGTGGGATTTCCGGGATGATCCCGGTATCCTGTCGAAAATCGGCAATTATGAATATAACGATGCCTATATTCCTCTGATTCCGCTCGATTCAGTATTATCAAATAATAAAAACGGCCTCGAAAACATAAAAGAGTGGCTTGCTACCGATACCGCCTATTATCCTGGAGGGGACATCGTTACACTCGCTACAAAAACGACACGTCCCGAGGAACGCTCATCGGGTGCGGGTGTTGTCGGGACTGATATAAGCCTCGGCTTTGAAGCTGCAAAAGACGCTTTCAAAAATTCTCCCACTGATCCCCGCCGGCAGTATATTGTTTTTCTTTCCGACGGTGATGCCGGGTATGTAAATGATGAACGACTGGATAGTCGGGATGATTACAGATTCGGAGAAAATGTACCAACTACTTATACCTATTATTTATGTAAAGACTGCTCGGAACCCCATGCGAATCTTGTTGCAATGACCGAGCATATTAAAACCAACGGTTATTCAGCAACAAATGAAAAAAGCAGTATTTCTCCGGTCAATAATCCCGACACCGACCTGCTCGGAAAATTGCAGAATATTGTTGTAGAAAATCCCATATCGGCAACGGTAACCCCCTCGGGCGGTACCCTTACAGGACAACAATCATCAGCGGAAACGGATACAAGCTTTGTCTTTCCCCAGGCTGTTCCATTGTCCGGTTCCGGTGTCGATGTGTCGGTCAGTCTTACCTGGGATTATTCCTATTCCCAGAGCGGTGCTCCTGATGATGGCGATACTACAATATCCGCCTCCTTTACGGTCAGGCAAAGCTCAGATATCAGTTTGCAGGAGTTCGATCCCATAAGTGGTCTTCTGTATGAATGTATTAAGCTTAGTGCCGTACAGCCGGCCTATTTTGATACTGACGGTGATGGTTATATCAATGAGATCAGAGTTCATCTTGGTGAAAATATTGCAAGCGATGAACTCGATTCTCTGCAAAAAAGAATAACCGACAGTGACCTTCCTGCCCATCGCTACATGAGCGTGGATACAATCAAACCGTTGCGGAATGATCCAAAAGCCTTTGTTATAGTGGTAACACAGGATACAACAAAAGCAACCATTAATACCACGGTCGATTCGGACAAAGATACGCTCCACATAGATAAGTACCTTATCAAGCCTTCCTACGAAAACTTTGTTCCCGGCGGCACTTATGCAATTGCCGACAGCATGGCGCCGGTACTGGTTTCCGCGGTTTATAAACCTTTTTCGCAGGAGAAGGAGAATGTACTGGAGGTTGTTTTTTCCGAACCTTTGGATGAAATTACCGACACCGTTCCCTTCAAATTCAGTCAGGATGAAAATGTATCGTATTTGATGGTCGTAGAAAGTGTTGTTGAAGCAAAGGGGAAAAATCATTCCTTTCGAATCAGCAGAATAAAACCTGATTTGGGGACGGAAGAAGTATTTCCTAAAAACGGAGATCTGGTTTGGATATATCCTGATAAGGTGGGGGACGGAAATAATACCCAGAAAGAAACAAGCCGAAAAGTAAAACTTGCTGTAAGATACCCCGATTATGAATATAAAATCGGTGCTATTCCATTATCACCGGATATTGACGATTCATTAAGAAGCTTTCCCGGCCACGGACGGGTAAAAGGTGGGGCCATGATAATAATACAGTCCGATGTTTCGACTGGTGACACGGCAAGCGTTCGATATCTTGCTGACTTATCGGTGGATATCTACGATCCTATAGGTAATCATATCGCCCGGGGGGAATATTTCCCTCAATCTGAACAGGAGGGTGATAACATCAATATAAAGATTTCGCAGGAAGGTTCTAATTTCTTTATCTGGTGGAATGGCCGCAACAAAAATAACCGGGCTGTTGCCAGCGGAACCTACCTGGCATTTTCTGCTTTAACCATAGAAAAAGACGGCGAAAAATCTGTGTCGCGAGATAAAATAAAGGTTGCTGTTAAAAGATGACCGGACTCAACAAGCATTTTAAGCGCTTTGTTTGAATACCGTTCGGGCTTTTTTTGCGCCTATAACAACAACCTTTTCTTTATGAGCCATCCACTTATTCATTCCAGACTTTGATATCTTCAATATAAAACTGAATATTGTTAAATTCGACTTTATCGCTTTTCTTTTTACCCAAAAGAGCATTGGCTGCAGGCGCCTGATGAGAATAGATGTGCCTGGATGGGTCTGATTCCCATGCCCCAAGGATGGTAATGGTCTGAATTTCACCGCCGTTTTCGACAGGTTTGAGGACCACTTTAGCACCGATACTGACTGCCGATGTATCGACCGATTCCGGAACAATAAGCTTGGACATGCTGATTTGATCGTGCAGTGTTTTTGCTCGTGAAGAGAGCATTTCCTGTCGCATGCGGGCAGCTTTATATTCAAAATTTTCCCGAAGGTCTCCGAGTTCTTTTGCTTTACGAAGCTGTTCGGTATTTTCGGGAATTTCGACTTTTGTAAGATGTTCGAATTCCTTCCGCTTTCTATCCAGCGCTTCGGCGGTGGTATAGAAATATTCTTCCTTTTCTTCCTCGGAATCCGGAAACATCCGGTTGATTTCGCTTCGCAGGTCTTCTTTACGATAGCTCTCAAGAGAACCGGACCGGTCGATCAGTGAGAGAAAATTTATGGCCTGTTCTTTATCAAAGTTTCGTATAGCCTTATCCACAACATTGCCGGGATCAAAAAGTTTTCGCAACGACGCGTGATAAGATTTGAATGATGGGTTATTTATCACTCCCACCAGTTTTTGCGCAAAGGTATAGTCCAGCCTTCTATTCAACTCGGGCCGGGTCAAAATATTCCGGCATATCCAGAGATAAAAGCCGGACGCCGATTCGGGGTCCGAAACAGCACTGGAAAGGAGTGTTTCAAGTTCTTTGGTATTTAACAGGGATTCGTAAAGCAGGGTGACAATCTGATTATCGGTTTCGGTGCGTAACAGACGGATAAATATATCCGCACAGTCTTCTCTGATATCTTTCACTGCCGCAACTGCATTTTTTCGCAGGGTGCGGTCCTTAATTTTAGTGATAAGCGCGGGGGCGTCTTTTCGGGCGATAAACTCACCGATTGATTCGGTTTCAGGACGGTTTTTTGCTGCTTTGTCGATAGCAAGAATCGTTTCAAAGGCAAGTGCCGGTTTTGATTCCTTAATCGCGGCGGCGGTAGTGGCCAGGTTGTCCAGCATCGTCGACACAAGCTCTTCCGATCGGTCGGAATGCTTCTGCAACAGATCCAGTTTCTCCCGGGGAGATGCCTTTGCAAATTCTTCACCTATCTGTTTGTCGGCATCGGCCGCCGAATCGCTCCAGGAAACAATGGGTTTAGTTCCTGAACTGATAGTCAGTTGTGGATTCTTACGAGCTTTGCTCCACCATGATGACCATTCTTTTGGAGTAATTATCTGCGAAAGATGTTCTTTTATTTCAGAGACTTTCAGAGGACGATCCACGCTGGTAAAAAGCTTTTTAATAAGCTCATCGGGATTTTCCTTGGCAAGGGTCTGAAGGGCGGGAAGATTTTCGAGTTTTTCGAGCAGGATATGTCCTTTGGGAAGAAACTCGAGGAGCCGCTCGGCTTCCGTAATCCGGAGTGAAAGAAGTTCACTCTTGTTTTCCTGAAATTCAACCCGCACAACATTGAGCCGGGGTTTAATTTCCTTTATCCGTCCCACTCCCCTTTGGGGAAGGTACACTCCCTGACCGGTGCCGAAGCGAAGCCAGGTTTCAAGAAGATGGAGGGCCTGAAAAGGATCGCGGCTGTTTTCGATATCGCAATGATTGACAAGGAGTTCGTAATCGGGGCTGTCGCCGTAGGCTTTTTGAATATGCTCCATAAGTCCGGCACGTGCCAGAGTATTCTCGGGCCAGAACGTAAGGACACTCGAGAAGAGTTCATATTCAAGCTCGGTTTTCTCTTTTTCTCTGATTGTATCGACCAGGAGTTGAAGCAGCATTTCCGCCCGTACTTCGCCTTTCCTCCGGATCAGTGCGCGAAGGATCGGGAGAATGTAGTCCAGATCCTCAGGCTTGCTTTCTATTTTGTTCATGACACGATCTTCAACTTCATCCATCTTTGAAGAATCGAAAAGGGTTTTAATTTCAGGATCGATGTTTGTGTGTGACAGTGATGCCTGGATTTTTTCAATGTCGGGGATAATCGTTTTTTGCATTTTTTTCCTGCCGTTGAATTAATATGCGAAAAAATATTGGGGTTGAGCGGATGACTCGGTGGTTTACCGGTATTTCACAAAGAGATACCGATGCCTGAGCATCTGTATCAATAATATGTTTTAAAAATAATGAAAGGAAAGGACATCATGCAGAATGAGGTCGAGTCTTCGGTGATAACTCGGAGTGATATCGACTCGCCGGTCTGTCAGCAGAACTCCAGTCATTGGTGATAATCGCAAATAATTCCTCCAAAACTTCTTTCTATTGGCTGTTTAATTAAAATAGAAAAATGTTTCGACAGAACAAAGCTATTTTTTTATCTTTTAACCCGCGCATTCCCCTGCCAGATGCTCCACACCTGATCTTCATCGGAAGGCTGACCATAGTCGGTGAGCATGGTTGTTGCCAGTGCGCCGGTTGCCCAGCCGAACTGGACCCATTTTTCCGATTCCCATCCTTTGAGGACAGCATACAGCATACCGCCGACAAAACCGTCACCACCACCGATACGATCAAGAACGGTAATCTGACGGGGTTCCACAATATGCCAGTTGTCACCTTCCCGCATGATAGCGCCCCATAGATGAGCGTTGGTGTTGACTACTTCACGAAGGGTAGTGGCGAAAACTGATGCAGCGGGGTAGGCTTTTTTCACCCGGTCGATCATGCCTTTGAAACCGTCAATTTTCGCTCCAAGCCCCTGCCCGCCGGCTTCAGGACCTTCCACACCCAGGCAGAGCTGAAAATCTTCTTCATTGCCGACAAGAATGTCCGAAATACTTGCAATTTCATGGAAAATATCACGAAGCTCTTTTCCCCGGTTTTTCCAGAACGATGCGCGGTAATTAAGGTCAAAGGAGATCCGGGTACCATGCTTTTTTGCAGCTCTGGCAAGCTCAAGACAGAATGTTCCGGTATCGGGCGACAGAGCACCGATTAAACCCGAAAGGTGGATAATTTGAACTCCCTCGTTGCCGAAAATTCTTTCGAGATCGAAATCTTTGACATTTAATGTGCGACCAACTTCACCGGCCCGGTCATTATGCACGCGAGGACCACGGGAGCCGTATCCACTGTCGGCGATATTGAACTGGTGACGGTGTCCCCAGGGATCGCCCTGATCAACATCCTTGCCTTCATAGTCCATATGACGGCTTGCGAGGTTGTCTTTGATAAAACGGGCAATCGGACTGTCTTTAACAAAGGTGGTGAGTACTTTAACCGGAAGGTCGAGATAGGATGAAACACTGGCCACATTGGTTTCGGCGCTGGTGGCCTGCATCATAAAATTTGTACTGCCATAGACCGGCTGGCCATTGACCGGGGTGATTCGGACGCCCATGCTGGTTGGAACAAGCAGAGCGTATTTGCAGTCCTGTTTGAGATCGATTTTCATTGGTGACTCCCTTCATTGGATTTATTGAATATGCTTATTTCGGTGCTGATGCTTGTTGCTATTGAAAATAATGAATATTAAGGGATATATAAAAGTTCAAAAGGAGGATTTTTTCGAAAGCTCCACAACTGTGGCACCCCAGCCACCGAATTGTTCAGGCGCGGGATAGAAGAATACCACCTCAGGCAACCGCCGCAAAACAGCATGGACCTTCTCACGGAGGATGCCTTTACCTTTGCCATGGATGATATAGATTTCAAAAATTCCCTTTTTCCTGCATTCGTTGAGGTAGTCGGGAATGAGCCTTTTAACATCCCGGGGGCGAAAGGTATGGAGGTCTAAAATGCCGTTGATCGGTAACCGTATGGGATCATTTTCTTTCATAGATAAAAACGTTTTTCTGCCTCGGGAAAGTAATGTTCAAATTGTTATGCTTTCGGCTAAATCAAATGGAACTTTTTCTCCAAACAAAATATGGGAAAAAATGGCGGAATATGCATAATTTGGTTATATTAAATTATTAGATAAGTATATATTAAGTATATATTATGAGAACAGCGATTATAGCACGGAGGTGTTGTTTTCGATATGCTCCTCATAAAAAAAACGATAAGCTTTGACTGATAAAAGCGCTTCTTAAGGGGGTTTTATGAAACGGTATAGCGGCAAGAAATCTTTTACGCATTTAAAATGGCTGTTTTTTGCCTTGTTTACTCTGAACAGTTGTCTTTTTGGACTCAGCGGTATTGCCGTCTCAGATTTTACCGGTGAATTCCACGGTATTGATGTTCATTTTATTGAGAATAATGAGTGGCAAGATTCACTTTTCCTGATCGCAGGTCCGGATCGTCTTCAGTCGCGATTTCCTCAGATAAACTCACATGGTACCCATTGTGCATTTCTTCACAAGGAAAGCGACGGCTGGTATGTTTGTGTAACCAGGATAGGCGGAGTCAATAAAACTATCAAAAAACTGACAAAGCTTCCCGACAACGGTGATGTAGGTGACGGCAAGATATGGTCGCCGATTCTGGAATGGCCAAGAGGGGAGTGGATCTGGTACACTACCGAGAAGTTCAATCAGCATATATGGCGGGTCAATGTACATACGGGTGATGCGCAGCATATAGTTGACATGAGTGAGACGTCGAACCAGATGCAGCTTTGTGCCGACACGAAACTCATGATGGGTTCTTATGGTGATAATGTGACAATGTTTCGCATGCCCGACGCCGATAGTCTCGTCGCTGCCGGAGGAAATCCGGTGACCCTGTCCAGTGATCTGAGCAAGAAATGGAATGAAGGTGGCAATCTTGTCAGTACCGGGGGATGCGGTATCGGTATTTCTCCTTCGAGAATGTTTTATCTTGCCAACAATAACGGGTGGCATACGCGTGTAGGAATCAACAGAATCGATACGATAACATTTGAAACTCTTGAGTATCCCGGGGCCGGTGATGATGGGAATGTCGACTGGACCCTCTGGGATTCATGGGCGGTGGATACATCCCTTAAAAATCCGATTTACGATGAGGATAATCATGTTTACCGTGATGTATACCAATCGACTGGTACGGGCAATTCAACACTTGGTGGATGGTCGGCTAATTCCGATTACTGGACTTGTACATTCACCGGTTGGGCGCCGCAGGGGAGAGACATGGAGAACGGTTCTAATCTGTTAACGTTCAACTGGATCAGGGAAGAGTCCATGAACCTGACCCGTCATCCCTGTGAATACGATACGATCAATAATCCCGATGGGGATGTCGCTGTTGTCTGGCACGGTGATTTTTTTGTTACCGATCCTGTTGAAGACATTGCATCCGGGTATATCGATGACTATAATAATGCTGCATCATTCCATATAGAGGGCACCGATACTGAGATTATTGATCGGGTAGCGGTTCATCTGCCCCGGCCCCGTCGAACAGCTCGCCCGGGATTCGGGATTAGCCCGGATATTGGTGGCGGTCGGATCTCAATTCCTCTGGAAGGAAAGGGGATAAAAACGGTCAAAGTATTCGATTGCAGCGGCAAACTGATATTCAAGCATTCAACTTCCGAGTCATATATTACTATACCCGAATCGGTATTTTCATCCGGGATAAATGTCATTCGAATTGTATCCGTGAAGGAGAGCCGGTCGGGAAAAGTGATTCGTATGTAAAACATCCTGGTGTTCAGTATGTTCGGCAGAGTAAATCAGCAGCAAAGGGATTTTACTAATTTTTAACCTATGGGGGGGGTATGCGTACTCTTATTGCATTACTTTTCGCTGCATCTGCAGCAATGGCCGTAACCTATTATGTTTCACCGACCGGTGACGACAACAGCGACGGTTCCGAGGGGAGCCCTTTTAAAACACTTCACCATGCCCGTGATGCCTTACGGAATGTAAGCGGTGAATCGAAAACCGTTATCATTAAGGATGGCGATTATTTTCTTGACGAGCCGCTTCGGTTTGATGAAAATGACGCCGGGACCGAGCAGAATCCGGTTCTCTGGAAAGGAGAGGATGGTACGTTTCCGACTATCTATGGTGGGCAACGGATCACCGGATGGGAGAAGGTGAGTGGAGATATTTACAAAGCTCATGTTGGAAGTACCGATTGGCAGTTCTGGACCCTTTCCGAAAACGGTAAGCGGTCTCAGCCGGCCCGTCACCCGAATATCATGGGAGAAAGTAATGTCGGTGACCAACGGGGAAATTATAAGGTCCTGGACGGCGCCTATAATGCAACCCGGAGAGGAAACGACATCTACTATAATGAGGGTGATTTTCCGGACAACTGGGACTACAGTAATGCCCGGGCCTCTTCTTCGCCGGGATGGTTTACCGATGCCCGTGAAATAACGAATGTTGATTTTTCTACCCGGTGTATCACCATGGAGCCCAATTGGAACCCGTCCGGTAATTACTGGGTCGAAGGCTCGAAAGATTTTATCGATCAACCGGGTGAATGGGCCCTTGATGGTGACGGCTATGTCTGGTACTGGCCCAAAAAGCTGCCCGTCGAAAATCAGGTGATTGTCGGGGGAAAGGTTTTACGGATTATCGAGTTTATGGGAAGTTCTCCTTCGAACCCAACGAAGTATATTACCGTTGAAGGTGTTACATTGTCAACAACCGACGGTCCCGATACGGTGTATTCGAGTAAAACCTCACCTGCAAATCCCGGTGATGAAGACCACGAGAACAATTGTGAAAACGACTGCATGCGCCATGGTATTGTACAGTTCGAAAATGCCGAGCATTGTGCGATAAGGTACAGTAAGCTCTGGAACGGCGGGACCATGGGTGTGGTGTTTAACTATCACTCTCAATACAACGAAATGTATGGGTGCTGGCTTGAGGGGGTCAATTATTTCGGCGTTTACCTGGGCTCCTATTGCTGCACATCCGGCCCTTGGGATTTTATCAATCATCACAACGAAGTGGTGAACAATTATATCCACGATTACGGTAAGCTCCAATCGGGATGTGCCGGCGTTCACATGTATCAGAGTGGTGAAAATGAAATCAGTTATAATGAGATTCGCGGATGCGGCCGTTACGGGATGTCGATTAAGGGACAGCGCCTTGCCGGCATTCCTGCGCTGGCAGGCAATGATTCGCTCTATCTGCTTTCCCGCAAGAATAACATGCATCATAACGATATCTCTCATGTCATTCATTCGACGGCGGATGTTGGAGCGTATGAACAGTGGTGGCCGGGATACGGCAACAAGCTGTATAATTGCGTGTTCCACGATTTGTACCACATCTTCTGTCCCAGCCGGAACAAGGAAGGCGGTCAGGACGGTTTTGACTGCGACCTTTCCTACCGGAATTGTGTGTATCATGACGCCGGGTTTACAACAGAAACCTATAATATCGCCGCCTATAACTGCATCGATGTGATGAACTGGTGGATGGAAGGTGATTTTGGTAACCAACCCTATCCATTTACCCGATCGGAAGCCAAACGTATTGCAGCCGGTCAGGGATTCGATATCGACGATATCGGTGTGAAGGATGATTTTCCCTGGGAGACCCCGGGGCAGCTTCATAAAGATTATGAATTGCCCCAGGAAATGGTAAGTGATCCCGATCTCTTCGACCGGATCGGTCCTTCTTATGCCGACGGCGCCGGATTGAAAGCGGAATATTTTTCAAGCAGCAGTCTCAGCGGTTCACCCTCCGAAACAAAAACCGAACCCTATCTCGGGATCAACTGGACATCGGATAAAAATGTCAGGCTTACCGGTTCGATAATTCCTCTGTACACAAGCGCCTACCGGTTCGACGGCCAGGTCCGCGGTACCGTCAAGGTATGGGTTGACGGCCAGTTGCTGGTTGATGGAACAGGAAGTGGTTCCGATTATGTTGTGACCGGCGAAACCATATCGCTTGAAGCAGGGGTGCCTTATTCGATTAAAGTCGAGTTTTCGGGCGGTGACGCTCTCGGTGTGGACTGGTGGTGCCCTGAAATGCCTCTGCATGTCATTCCGCAACATCAACTCTATCCGGTGGAGCCCGGAAATGTGGGAGCGGAGAAAATAATCGAAACAATGTCATTGGCACGGCCGACATTCGTTCATAAAGGAAACGAATTTGTTATTTCTATTCCCGAAAGAAAAGGTGCGCATATTGTGAAGCTTATGCGACCGGATGGATCGGTTGTCACCTTGAAAAAGGGAACAAAGAAGGCGACGTATAATCTTTCAACCAAAGACTATGCATCGGGTGTTTACCTGATTTCAATCGAAACAGCAAAGCACAGGACTGTTCATAAGGTCCTGTTAAACCGATAATATTTCTGCGAGCCTTTTTGGGGGAAGTCCGGCTTGAAGCCGGACTTCCAGGCTCAACAAAAATTAGCAGCAAAGGGGTATTTCATGGCATCATTTGGTAAAGGGCGAGGGGTTCGTCTGTTTCTCTCTATTCTTGTATTGGGTTTTTTATCAGCCTCATGGGGGATAACGTATTATGTTGCTCCTGACGGTGATGATGGTAACGATGGCTCTGAAGGAAGCCCTTTTAAGACACTCCATAAGGCACGTGATGTATTGCGTGACGTGAGTGGCGGTGAAAAAGTGGTTATACTCAGAGACGGAAACTATTTCCTCGAATCAACTCTGACTTTCACCGAACAGGATAACGGCACCGCAGCAAATCCGGTCACCTTCAAAAATTACCCCGGCGAAACGCCGTACATTTTCGGCGGAAAGCGGATTACCGGATGGGAATCGGTGGGCAATAATGTCTACCGGGCGCCGGTCGAGAGCGGATGGGAATTCTGGACTCTTTCGGAAAACGGCTATCGTGCTCAACCCGCCCGTCACCCGAATGCCGATGATGCAGGGACAGCAAACGGTGCATATGAAGGGTTCGATAGAACATCATTTACGTATCATTCGTCATATCCCGCACAATGGGACTACAGCTATGCACGGGTGCAGGGCGACGCCAATGGCTGGTTCCCCGACGCCAGGCCGGTGAGTGAAGTGAATTTTTCATCACGGCTTGTCACCTGTGATCCCTCCTCGTACGGCGATAATAATGGTGGGTACTACATCATTGAGGGATCAAAGGATTTTATCGACAAAGACGGTGAATGGGCGTTAAGCGATGATGGATATGTGTATTACCGTCCGATGAATACGCCGATCGCCGATCAGGTGATTGTTGGTGCTACCATGCTCAGAGTCATTGAATTTCTCGGAAGTTCCACATCGTCAGTTGTCAAACATATTGTGCTTGAAGGTTTGGTATTGTCAACTTCCGATTGCCGGAAAATCGCATTGAGTAACAAGCAGCGGATCGATAATCCTTCCGATCAGCCCGGCGAGGGCAACTGTGAAGGCGATCACATGCGTCAGGGGCTTATCCATATGGAAAATGCCGAATATTGTGCGGTAAAATATTGCAAAATTCTCAATGCGGGAATCATGGGGGTGATGATGAGCTATCATGCCCAGCATAACACCGTATATGGATGCTGGATCGAAGGCATAAATTATGTCGGCGTTTACCTGACCGGTGATTGTGCCTGGACAGGACCTTATATTTATTATAATAAACATAACAAAGTAGTCAGCAACTTTTTCACCGATTTCGGAATGCTTCTTGCCAATGGTTCTGCCGTTCAGATGCACCAGAGCGGAGACAATGATATTTGTCATAACGAGATTACGGGCGGAAAAGGCGGCCGGCGCTATGCCATATCGGCTAAAGGAAATCACTGGGTACCGATGGGAGTGCCATTACCATGCTCAGCTGATCCTTTTTGTAAACCGCTCAGGGTTTTCACGCGCAATAATTCAATAAATTTCAATTTCATTTCAAACGTTCAGCGGACCACGCGTGATGTCGGCGCGTTTGAAGCCTGGCGAACCGGGCATAACAGTTCATTGATCCACAATTGTTTTCATGACATGGTCGATCTGGCCGACTGGACCCACGATACCCGTCGTCAATGCATCTATCTTGACGATGCGGACCATTATACACTGACCGGGAACTTGTACTACAATCTTGTCGATTGTATCGATTTCGGGGCAAAAAGCTTTTCGTCAACAATGAAATTTAATGATCCCGATCCGGTAGCCGACAAAGCTGCGGCCCTGGCGGTGGCGGCCGGAAATGACATGATTGAGTTCGAAGCGATCGGGGTACTCTCCGATTTTCCCTGGCAGACGCCCATGGGTAAAAGCAATCGTGACCCCATGAATTTTGCCGCCGACCATGGAAACGGGACCGGGCTTTTGGGCGAGTATTACAACAATCTTACCTTTTCAGGAACTCCCGCCCTTTCGCGTATCGATGAAAAAGTCAATTTTATCTGGGGCAAATCGGAATGGCCGGTTTTTCATACCGAAGACAGTATTACTCGCGATACAACCATAGGAGTCGATTCGCTGACCGTACGGTGGACCGGAAAAATCGTACCGCTCTTTTCGGAGACTTACACTTTTTATGCTACCTCAAACGATGGCGTCAGGCTCTGGATTGACGGTCAGCAGTTGATTGATGAATGGACCGGCGGAACAAAAGAGGCAACCGGAACTGTCGACCTTACTGCAGGAACTGCGTATGATATCAAGATGGAACACTCCAAATTACCCGGTGGACGGGAAAAAGGGGTGCAGCTCCGATGGCAGAGTCCATCACAGTACTACACGCTGGTTCCCGAATTTCAGCTTTTTCCTCCGGGAGCGTCCCTCGTATACCCGTCGCCGTCGCATATCAAAGGGAACAGATTCATTTCGGTCCGTGCGGCGCGAAATGTTCTGGATATCACCTTTGCTAAAGAGGGGAGTCATTCGGTCCAACTCATTGCTCCCAATGGCAGGAAAATCATGCAAAAAGCCGGAGTGCAGGCAGGAACATACATGCTGCCGCTCTCTGCCCTTGCCAACGGGATATATCTCCTTCGGATTAAATCGGGAAATCAATTGTTTAATCGGAAGGTAATTGTTGAAAGATGATTGTTTTTGAAAATGCGTTACCGGATTCAACTGCCGGTTCTGGTTCTTATTAATAATTGATTCCGCAGGGGCGGGGTTACCCCCGTCTCTGCGGAATTACAATTGACAACCCCACTATTGCAAAATCCGCACAGTACCCCTGTCTTATTTTTCATTCCTGAAAATGTTAGGTTTATACCATCTTTCTTTTTAATAATCTGAATATATACTTCGGTTTTTGCAGCAAAATAATGCTATATTATATTAGAATGGGGCTGTTGCGTTTAACATATAGAGGGGGTTAAAATGCTTACCAGCACACAAAAGCCGCTCTTTTCAATCTGTGGGGCAGGCAGAGCCACATTTTTTGCACTTTTTTTACCGCTTTCATTGATCGGCCAGACTCAACTGGATTTTACCGTTGACTGCGCAGAGGAGAAGGGCGATTTAAAGATATTCTGGAACTGCATCGGAGCGGATCCCAAGAACTGGAGGGAGCGGGATGACCGGGATGCGATCAATGAACGGCTTCTCAGCCCCCAGTGGTGGAAAAATCTGATGTATCTGGGTTCAATCCCCCATAACGGTCAGAAATACCTTCGATTGCATTATTTGCTTCATACGGTTGAATGCTCCGATCCGCTGGCGACGGCTCCTCAATATGATTTCACAAGGCTGGATTCGGCGCTTCAGGTGCATTATGACAGCAAGATGACTCCTTTTATGGAACTGATGGGCAGGCCGGGAGGTTTTGACTGGGATTTTGCGCAGGATGAACATGTTCATGCCTGGCGAAAAATGATTGCCGCACTAATGACTCACCTTCAGGATAAATATGGGCAGGATGAAGTCCGGACATGGTATTTCGAGACTTGGAATGAACTCGGTACCGGGTTCTGGGAGTGGAATACCTCGGATTTTCCCCGTTATTATGACGCCTGTATTGCCGGTATGGAAGATGTGGATTCCCACCTTCGTCTTGCAGCCCCGGCGTCGAAATATTCAACTGCTACCTTGTTTGCCCATTGCAACAATGGGACGAATTTTTTTACCGGGGACACCGGAAACCGTCTTGATTTCGTATCGGTGCATGTCAAAGGCGGCGTGACATCCATGGTCGATCAGGAAATTAATCTGATCAACGGGATCAGAAGCAATTATCCGAATATTCAGAATGCGCCGTTTATGAATACCGAATGTGATCCTGCTGTTGGATGGTCCACCAAGATGGACTGGCGCCCTAAACCGGTATATGCCGCCTGGACTTGTAATGCAGTATATCAGCACCTGTACCGGATTGTCGACAGTATGGGGGTGGACTATGAAATGTTAAGCTGGGATAATGCATTTCCGGCAAGTTGGGAAAGACGGACACAACTCGCTCAGTTCGGTGATTCGATGGTTGTCAGCTTTGTAAAAAAACCGATCCATAACTGTATGGTGATGCTCTCCCTGCTGGGAAACAACTATCTGGCGGTTGAGGAGGAGCTGCCGATGAATGGGTCGGGCATCATTCCCACAAAACGGGATGATAATCAGGTTGCGATTATTCTTTTTAATGAAGGGTTGAGCGGCGATGTCGATAGTCTCGATAAGCAGGTCAATTTGACAATAAAAAACATACCCTTTGCGAGCGGTAAGCTGGTTCACTATCGTATCGATCATGAGCATACCAATCCCTGGAGAATATGGGAGACCTATCCAAACGGTTCCTTTGATGCGGCCAAATTACAGGAACTATGGGACAATCAGGAACTCGAATATATGGAACCGCCATCAGATGAAACATTTGCCAATAACGAATATTCTGCGACAATAGATCTTCCGCTCGATGCGACCAGTCTGATTCTTTTATGCAAGGATCCAGGCATTGTCCCGCCGGTAGTACAAAATGTCAGGGTGCTGCAGACTGACGGCCATAAGGGCAATGAGTTCCTCATTACCTGGGATCCTCTGCCATCGAGGTTTATTCAAACTTACGAAGTGCTCTATTCCGAAACCAAAGACGGTCTGTATGAAAGAATTAACCAGTCTGATTTCCTTACCGGTATCTATGCCCATATGGGGCCGTCACAAATGGGCTGTTATAAAGTGCAGGCAAAAGACTTCTGGGGAAGAGTATCCGATTCGACGGTTAATGCCTCCCGTGAGATCCGGTTTCACCAAAACTCCGCAGAATACAATCGAGTACAAAAGTCGCTTTCTCTCATTTCCGGGGACAAAAAATTCCATTGGCCAAAAGGGGTGACAGGATTTGCTCTCTATGATCTTAAGGGAAGAAAACTTGCGGAATATACACGACCACAATCGAACACAAATGCTGTTATATCCCTGCAAAAGGAGGCTGTTTCGGAGGGAATGCATGTAATAAAGTTTACTTATAAAAATGCAGGCAATTGAATACATGTTTTTTTTTGGAAGTTTCAGGGAGCAAATGCTATTTTAAACAAATTTAAGGAGGTTTATATGAAAATTCTTACCGGAAAGAGAATGCATAGTTTTTCCGCTATAGTATTTTTTGTTTCAGTTTTAGTTGTTTCAGCTTCAGCCCAGATTCAGGTTCGTATTCACCAGCCCGGCTGCATACCACAGGGCCCCTCACCGTTAACAGTTACCTGGGAATTTGAGGTTTTAGGAATAGCCGAAAACGACACTCCCTATTTTTATATTGATTACTATATTGATGGTGAAGTCGACCTCATTAAAAAACAATTAACATTTGATACTACATTCACCAACGACGGTGAGGAAACCGAGGAAATATCCTTTTCCATGTGGTGTCTTATTAATAACGAAGGAGCCGATTATATTCCTGTAGGGCTCAATGAATCCTGCTGGTTTGTTTTTGTCGAACCGGCGACATCGGTCAAGTATAGTTCCGTTCCTCAATTTAAAACTCAGGATTTTTCGCATTATCCGCTGAATGTCTATAATATCGTTGGAAGAAAAGTTTTTCGGAATCCCGAACACATGAGTACGATGGAGCTTCCGAGCAGCGGTTATTATCTGTTTCGTCCCGAAGGAAAAGAAAACAGGCAGACGATAACGATACAGGGGTGTGAGATTAAATAGCGAAAAGAGTTGTTATAAATACTGCAAAAGCCTCGGATTTCTTCGAGGCTTTTTTTTATCTAAACCGGAAGTTTCAGGTATTGATTATTTCTCCCGGCAAATGAGTCATTCCGGTGAGTTTTTTTAAAATAGCACTCCCCACAGGCGGGCATCCGGGAACAAATTTCCCCTTTTCTTTATGTGCCCTGGTGCAATTGCCGACACAAAGGCATTTATCCGGAACGTCATCATGACCTTTGCCGATTGCAATGTGAAGAATTTCGTCTGAGTCAAAATAGTCAAAAATGATATTTCCGTATCGCTTCAAAAAGAGAAGGATCGTTGACTGGCATGCGCTGCAGGAATTTTTATCATGGATCTCGATATTCGGATAATCTATTGAGATGATGTCCGGTGATGATGCGAAAGGAGAGATGAATGTCTCCCAGTTTTCGGGAAAAATACTGATCTTTTTGAGATCAATCGGTCCATAGCCCCGTTGTGCTGCCAGGCGAAGGTAAGGGATATTATCGGCAGAAGTTCCCATGAGGCGGCACGCGACAGCGTCGGCGGCAAACCCGTTTGTTCCTGCAAGGACCAGACCAAGCTCTTTAGGCTCACCGGCACTGGGACCAAGACCTTCCATACCAACAGTACCGTCGATAATGGCCAGATGGGGGCGAAGTATTGAAGACATATCGGTGATAGCGATATTAAGCGGCTTTTCATCACTGCCCTCTACTTCAGGGAGCATATGAAGTTCTACTTTGCTCCGTCTCCACAGGCAGCCTTTCAAGTTTTTAATTGAAAGAGTAACCCCTGTATGCATATGCATTTTCATTACGGGAATCGAAACAATGAAATCAAAGTCGAATATGTCGGCACAGGCCTTTATTTTCCGGATAGCTATGCCGCCGGGAATATCCTTCTCAACCGGCCAGCGAACATCAAGATCAATCATTGGGCATTGGCGTTCCCTGCAGACAGCAGCGATCCCACTCGCTTCAAAGGCATCGAATGCTTTGACTCCCGTTATAGGACTTTCGCCCACCGCAACTTCAGCACCGGCTTGCTTGAACGAATCAATTGCACCGGCAACCACCTGAGGATTTGTTATAATCCCCGATGAAGGAATATCGATCCGGCCGGCATTGGGCTTCAGGAGTACTTTCTTTCCTCTTGCGGGCGATAAATCGATTTTTGAGAGGACTTCTATGGTATTAGTATAAGGATCTTTTCCTTTTGCTATGAAAACTGCCGGGTTATCTGTATTAAAACCCGAAAAAATATCATCCATTACAATTCCTGAACACATTTATTACAAAATTTTACACAAATTATGAGAGTGCATTGCACTGGTCTATAGATAAAATAGTATATCTGGGGCCATTGTTTCATAAAAAGGGCTTTCTCGGTCCCCTTTTCGATAATTTAAGTATAGTGAAATGTTTTTCATGGATCCCTTACCTGTATTTCGATCAAATCATTCTGAAATGCAAGGCTATTATTATTTTATCTGGAAAGAGAGCTGAAAATGTTGTTGCTTTATGATAGGTTATTTCCAGTGTGAAAGAGGACCAGCAGATAAGTTATTATGTCAAAGAGATTGTGACGGCTACCGACAGAGCCGGGGACCTGACAAAACATTTGCTTTCTTTTGCCCGTAAAGGAAAGTATCGTTCCGAACCGGTCGATATGCATCAGATTATCGGTGAAGTTGCTTCCATGCTGCAGCATACTATTGACAAAAGAATCAATGTCAAACAGCATTTGAATGCTTTCCCTCCTGCGACGGTCGGTGACCCCTCTCAGCTTCAGAACATGGTTCTCAATATCGCCCTGAATGCTCGTGATGCCATGCCCGATGGCGGTGTTCTTACCTTTAAAACAAAAATAAGCCGACGAGGCACCAATATTATGGAAAAAATCGGGGTCGAGAAGCTTTTTACGATTAATCCTGGACAGTATATCTGTATCAGTATAACCGATACGGGAATTGGTATCCCCCCCGATACGCTGGCCACCATTTTTGAGCCTTTTTACACGACAAAGGCAAAGGGCAAAGGGACAGGATTAGGGTTGTCCGCAGTTTATGGTTGCGTGAAGAGTCATCATGGTTTCATCGATATATCCACGAACCCCGGCAGAGGGGCAACATTCGATGTCTATCTTCCTGCAACCGATTCTGTCGTACAAAAAGATAAAACCGGTACCTTGATTCTTTCACCGGAAACAAAACAGTCTCATATTCTGGTTGTTGATGATGAAGATGCGGTCAGAGATCCGCTCAGCGAATACCTTAAAGAATTGGGTATGAAAGTTACGGCGGTTGGAGACAGTATTGAAGCATTGCAATTTTACCGGGAAAATTTCGACAGGGTTACGCTTGTTGTTTTAGATATGATTATGCCGGTGATGAATGGCCATGAACTTTTCAGAAAAATGAAAAAAATAAATCCCTATGTCAATGCATTGGGTTTTACCGGCTACAGTTTCGAAAAAGAGGCTCAGGAAATGATCAGTGAAGGCATAATCGATATCCTGCAAAAGCCTCTTTCTCCCGATAAGATGGCAAAAAAGATCGATTTGATAATTAAAGAAATGCGGGAGTAACCACTACTTCACTTCATTTAAATATAAGTTGAATTCCTGCAATATCGCAGTTAACAGTAAAACACATGTGTTCGAGTTAATAAGTAGATTAATGCTTCTCTGCAATTCCCAGGAACATATCCCTGAGTCCCAGCGCCAGCTCCGCCAGTTTATCATAATCGACGAGTTCCAGGTTGTCGTGAGGAGTATGAGCGATTTCAGAACAGATCATTGCCATATGTTCGGATGATATTGCCATGGCCGGGCGCTTATTCTGGGCAAATATCATATGATCGCTCTGAAACCATTGTTCACCTTCATGAATGCCCGGTCGATTGCCGAGGGTCCGATGAGCAGTTCGCTGGATAGTTTCGGGACATTCATAAAAGGAGTAGTGAGTTTCTCCTTTAATATAACCCGGAGCGTCGATATTTACCGCACATACAATATCACTTATTTTGCCTTCATTGAGTTCAAGATATTTCATCTGGCCTGCCGCACTGTAGTAATCTTCTCCATTTACCGGAAGTATTTCCAGGCCCAGATCACCATCATAGTTTTTAAGCAGCTCCCCCAGGGCCAGCAGTACTGCGGTGCCGGTTCCATTATCCAGCGCACCAGGGGTGTTTTCTTTGGCATCATAATGGCCGAGAAACAGGATTTTTCCCTTTTCGCCGGAGCCTCGCTCTGCAGAGATATTGAAGCCGGTTGATGGTATTCTCTGTGCTGATGATTTTAGTGTGATAATTTTATCTGAACAGGAAGCAAGCTTCTCTCCCTCGATATCTTTCATATATACCGATGGGATATTAAAATCACCATCTTCGAAAAGTGGAAAGGGATACATGCTTCCGGCAGTTTCAGGGTTCTTGGCTGTTGCGGTGATAAGAGCTGCGGGATTTTTCTTTTCGAGGAGTCCATAAATCTTTTTATGATGTTCGGGATTATAGAAAACGAAATTTTTTGGCATAAGCTGTTCCGAGGCAATATCGCCCATAAGTAACAGCAATTTCCCTTCAATATTACTGTTCTCCAGTTCCTCGACAGTAGATACCACTATCAATTCGGCGGAGATTTCACAGCCCAACGAATAGGGACTCGGCTGCACTTCAAAAGATAAACCGTCAATAACAAGCTCAGCGCCTTCGCTAATCCAATCGAGACAATTAAACGTCTGACGGGAAACGTTAAAACTGGATTGGAGCAGAATCGTTTCGATATACTCACCAGCCTCCTGGTTACATTTTGATCCAACAGGGCGGGGAGCCGTAATTGTGCACAGATGGAATAGTTTGTCTTGAATGAATCGAGATACTGATTTCGAATCAGCCATGTAATTCTCCTGATAATGGTTCTGAAGTACCGGGGTTAAAATATATTACCGAATAGAGCTGCATAATACACATTGCTGTAGAATATTAGTGGACACATAATTGTTGGTTTGTGCCAACCAGAAGAAATCAATGGTTTTCATAAACAATAAAGGTGATAAATTTCCGGCAGGAAAATTAAATATTGACAGCGCCTGCAGTAATATCTATTTTAAATTGACAAAGACTAATGTCTGATTTCAAACAGGTAGTATGAAACAGCTAATAAATTTTTTACTTATTCCTCAAATAGAACATTCATCCCGGGAAACTGAATTCCGGCTCAATATCTTTTACCGTCTTCTCTGTACTATTCAACTATTTCTTACCTTGCCGGTTGTCTTTCTCTTCATATTTTTTAGATGGAATGTTATGGCTTTTAGTGAGGGCTTGTTCTTTGCTCTTACCGCATTTGCATGCTTTTTGACTCGAAAAGGCTACTTGCGGATCGCCGTACATTTCTTTGTTATGCTTATAATCAGCGGTTGTCTGATCTTTTTATCATGTTCCCATATAAACGATTCGACGTTTGCGATTTCTGTAGGAATAATAATCTGCGGTGTTTTTCTCACCATGAAAGAGACGGTGTTATGGGGAGCGATAGCAACAACCAGCCTTCTGCTTATCGCGTGGTTCAGCCCGATTTTTACGATACTTCCCAGACAAACCCTTGGTGTAGAAAGCATTACTGATATAGCTGCTGCCCATCATCATTTCTCAACATCCATCATTTTGATCTGGATTGGAGTTTTTATCAGTATCGTCTTTCGAAAAAATTTTACTGAGCTGCTTGATATTATAAAAAAGGACAATGAAAAATTGACCAGGGAGATAGAAGACCGAAAAGCTGCCGAACAGCAGATACGATCATTAAATGAAAATCTGGAGCAAATAGTTGAAGAAAGAACCCAGAAACTTCGTCAACGGGAAGAGCAGCTTTTACATTCAGAGAAAATGCGGGCCATAGGCCAGCTTGCCGGTGGTATTGCTCACGATTTTAATAATCAGCTTACAGGAATAATCTCCTGTGCCGATATCATAAAACTGGAACTAACCAGAGAAAGCGAACTCTACGAGCTTGCCGACACTGTTGTAACTGCTGCACAGCGAAGCGGCGAACTTATCGAGAAGTTGCTCTCATTTGCCAGAAAAGGTAAACAACAATCAACAGTCGTTGATATTCATTCAGTAATCGACCATGTTATATCGCTTCTCAGCCACACTTTCGATAAGCGTATTAAAATCGATCGTCAATTCGATGCAAAGAAAGCTCTGATTCAGGGTGACCCTGCTCAATTTCAGAATATATTGATAAATCTTGCTACAAATTCACGGGATGCCATGCCCGAAGGCGGGGCTCTCAGGTTTTCAACTGCCAACACAACTATCAGTAAAGATAAATCACCATCACCAAGCTTGGCTGATTCACCGGGTGAATATATAATGCTTTCTGTTGCAGATACCGGAAAAGGGATAGAAAAAGAGATTCAAAGCAAAATTTTCGAGCCTTTTTTCACTACAAAAGAGCGAGGGAAAGGAATTGGTATGGGCCTGGCTGCAGTGTACGGAGCTGTCGAGAGCAATCATGGGGCCGTATGCGTGGTGAGTGAACCTGAGGCAGGTGCCGAATTTCAAATATATATCCCATTGTGTAATGTGCCGGCAAATTCAGGGCCGTCAAAAATCCATGATGAAACGACTCATCCGGCCCGAGTACTTATAATTGATGATGAAGATGTGGTTCGGCTCAGTGCCGAAAAAGTGCTCATCCGAGCAGGCTTCGATATCATGTCATGCTCCGGAGGGAAAGAAGCGCTTTCTGTTTATGAGAATGAATGGGAAAATATCGATGTCATACTTCTGGATATGATCATGCCCGAGCTTAACGGAAAAGAGACATTCCGCAAAATCAGAAAAATTAATCCCCTGGCAAAAGTTATCCTTTTCTCGGGATACAGTCTTGATGGTGATACACAGGCAGTTATTAATGACGGCGCCTGTACTTTTATACAAAAGCCCTACAATATTACCGAACTTATCAAAACAGTCTCCCGGATCGCCTCGGGAAAAAATAAATAAACATCAGTGTACAGCAATAATTTGACCTTTCTGGTCGATTCCGATTGGAGGTATTCGGATGTTGTGTTGATTCCTTGTATAAATGTAATTTTTTAGTTATATTGTTATTATAGTACCATATATATAAACTTATCACAACTCGGCCCCGATAATGCTTAAGAATACCGACAAGCGCAGTTCTTATGAAACAAGGAATCGCAAAAGCTTTGTTGTCGATGCGATTGTTGTTCCCACACCAGACCTTAATGCACTGATTCGTTCGCAGAATGTTATAAATTTTTTTATCTCCTGTCTTGAAGATATCGGGAAGGGCACTTCTTCTCGGTCTGAAGGTGCTGTAATAACCGTTCAATGTATCGAAGCGATGAAACGGGTACAGGATATTCACAATCTTACTCTGCCGCAGCAGATTGAATCTATTTTAAGTGAATTTATCATGGAAGCAGAACGGATAAAGAAACTTTTAAGTGATGAAACCAATGAAGCCCTGTCAAATCCTAAAGAATTCAATGCTTTTATTGAAGCCAAAACCTACAAAATCCGCTATTTGAGCAATGTACTAACCTCAGAAATGGAAGCACTCAAAAATAATCGAACAACATCCCGTCATTAACAGCTTTTTTGATCTTACCTGCCTGCTCGTCTGCAACAATTAGAAACATAACTGCCGAAATACCACTCTTATTACCACATTACTCTCCCTTGTGCATCAAAATCCCATATTTTTTGAAAATACTCTTATAGGGACATTATTTTGTCTATTACTTGAACATTCATATACTACCCTAAAAACAAAAGTCGATTTCTGACTGAGCAGCAAGATCGAGAAAGGAGCGTAGAGTATGATCGTCAGAAATGCATTCAACTATATGAATTTATTTTGTGCTGAAAATACACAATCTTTTTCAGCTTTAAGTTGGATAGGTAACAGAGGAATTTGCTTTATTTATGGCCGGAAATCGGCTGGCATGATTTGAATTAAGCCGCAACAAGTTCAATTCTTCATTATTCTAATAATCCGTTACTATAATCAGGTTTAGTTTTATTTCGAGGCACTTTTGTTGTGCATATCGAAATGAGACATATTTTTTTTCACCATTTTTCCGGAAAGAGGAGATTTTATGGTTTTTATGAAGGCCCATATTGTTTCAGGTTTTTGGTCAATTATATTCTTGCTCTTAATAGTATCGTCAAGTGTTTCGGCGGCGGAAGAAGAAGGGTTTTCTGTTGGCGGGGCTGTTCGATATAACATTTTTGTGAAAATGTTTGAAGATGATGAGATTACCAGTAATGATATACAGGCAACCTGGGATACCTGGCGTCTTAATGTGAGTGGGCAGAAAGGCGGCATGAAACTTAATTTTGAGTATCGTTTCTATCCGACTTTTGCTACTCATTTCATCCATCACGGATGGATCGGTTATGATTTTAACGAACAGGTCGGTCTTCAACTCGGTGTAACACAGGTTCCCTTTGGAGATTTGACCTACGCATCACACAGCTGGTGGTTTTCCACGGCCTACTACGCCGGCCTTGAAGACGATTATGATATGGGATTAAAACTCTCATACAATACCGAAAAGCTCGACCTTGATTTTGCCTATTTTTATATGCCCGAACCGGCTGGACCTGCTCCTGAGGGGCCGTCCTACGGAGTTGGTGGATCAGGACGGTATTCCTATGATATCATTCCCGATGCAGCCAAAGGCGCATCAATTCGTGAACGCAACCAGGCCAATATCCGTGCCGCTTATACCGTTGGCGCCGGGGAGCCGGTGAATGCCGAAGTCGGTCTTTCGGGACAGTTTGGAATGCTGTACAATTCTGTTCTGGATGAAAACGGTACTCATCTGGCCGGCGCTCTCCATATCGATGCAAACATCCATAACCTGAATCTCAAAGCTCATGCTGTCTATTTTAATCATATGATTGATAACGATGACAGCACCGAAACGAATGTTGTCCAGATGGGCGCCTATGGTTCTGGAACCTATCCTGTAGCTGCCCAGGCCTTGATGGTGACCGGCGGAGCAGGATACACGTTCAATATCGAAAAGGGACCTTTTAATTCCGTTACCGTCTACGATGATTTCACTTATACACACAAAATGGAAGAAGGCATCTACGATACGATCACCAATGAAAAAGAACCCCTTGAACCGACCATGCAGAATACGGTTGGTGCCCTGGTCGCCGCAGGGCCGATCTATACTTATATTGATCTTGCCAGCGGGGTGAATCATCCTTGGTTGACAAACAGTTTCGGAACCGGTCTTGGTAAGGGGCTTAAAGATGCCTCCTGGAACCATCGTTTCAATGTTAACCTCGGGTATTATTTCTAAGCCTCCTGATTCAATGAGGATGACGGTGTATCGGTTGATCACACCATTCACTATCCGAGCAATTGTACCGTGATATGATGCAGGTGGATGTGATCTCATACACCCTTATCTTTCATATATAACATAGGACCTTTAAAGGAAAAAACTATGAGTGTACTTGAAGTTAAAAATCTTTTTAAGATTTTCGGTCCCAATGCAGGACGGGTTTTCGGGCTTTTGAAAAAGGGGCTGGACAAACAGCAGATTCATGCCAAAACCGGCTGTGCCATCGGTATTAACGACGCCTCATTTGCAATAGAGAAAGGTGAGGTCTTTGTTATTATGGGGTTGTCCGGAAGCGGAAAATCGACCGTGTTGCGGTGCCTGAATCGGATTATCGATGCAACCCGGGGACAGGTTGTTATTCATGGGGATGATATTACCAAAATGTCTCATGAAAAACTTTTACACCTGCGACGATCCAAAGTGTCGATGGTTTTTCAGCATTTTGCCCTGTTGCCTCATCGCACGGTCATCGGCAACACCGAATACGGCCTGGAGATAAGTGGTATCGGTCGTGAAGAACGGCGGAGACGGGCCAGGGAAGCCTTGAAACTCGTTGGTCTTGATGGTTACGAAAACAGCATGCCCGGTGAGTTGAGTGGTGGTATGAAACAGCGGGTAGGACTGGCACGGGCCCTTGCCAATGATGCCGAGATTCTTCTCATGGATGAGGCTTTCAGCGCACTTGACCCGCTCATTCGTGCGCAAATGCAGGATGAGTTGCTCGAGCTGCAGGCCCGTATGCATAAAACAATCGTTTTCATTACCCATGATCTTGACGAGGCGCTCAAACTTGGCGACCGAATCGCTATTATGCGGGATGGTGCTATTGTTCAGATCGGTACGCCTGAAGACATTTTGAGTAATCCCGCCGATGAATATGTGAGTGCCTTTGTGCAGAATATCGATCGAACAAAGGTAATCACGGCAAATAAGATTATGCGCAGTGCACCTACTATTACCATTCCCCGTGAAGGTCCTCAGGTCGCTATCCGTCGAATGGAAAAATATGATGTATCGACCATCTATGTTACCGACGGGGAAAGACGCCTCAAGGGACTTGTCACTATCGACAATGCGATCAAATGCGTTGAAGACGGGGAAAAGAATCTGCAATCGTGCATTAATGAAGATGTATTTGTTGCCAGGACCGAAACATTGATTTCGGATCTGATCGGCACAGCGTTGATGACTAAATATCCGATAGCTGTTCTGAATGAAGATAATCATCTTGTCGGTATTGTCAGTAGAAGCGCAATTATGGCCGAGGTCAAGCGGGAAAGCGGCGCCGAAAACAAACCAATGCTTCTCAAAGAAAATCCCGTGGTACAGGTAAACGCATCCCCTGCCGCCCAAAAGGAGGAAAACGCCAATGGTTGAATTACCAATAGGAAAGACGTTTGAAAACATTATTAATTGGATGACCAATAATTTCGATCCCTTTTTTGATATTATCGGTGCAGCGATAAGCGGCGTGCTGTTCGTATTCAAGAACGCTCTGATTTTGGTATATCCACCGGTAATGATTGCCATTTTGGTTGCTCTTGCCTGGTGGATTGCAGGCAAAAACGTGGCGATTTTTTCTCTTATTGGTTTCGCACTCATATCGCTCATGGGGTTCTGGGAAGTGACCATGGAGACTCTCGCTCTGGTTATTACCTCGGTAGCCATTGCCCTTATTATCGGTTTTCCTGTTGGTGTATGGGCTTCTCAGAGTAATGCTGTAGAAAAGATTGTCAGGCCCATTCTTGATTTTATGCAAACCCTGCCGGCCTTTGTTTATCTCATACCCGCGGTGCTCTTTTTCCAATTGGGAGAGGTGCCGGGAGTAATTGCCACGCTAATCTTTGCATTACCTCCAGTTGTGCGGTTTACCAATCTTGGTATACGGCAGGTATCTGAGGAAATAAAGGAAGCGGCACAGGCCTTTGGTTCGACAACCCAGCAGACGCTGCTCAAGGCAGAACTTCCGGTCGCAATGCCGACGATCATGGCCGGAGTTAATCAGACGATAATGCTGGCATTGTCGATGGTGGTTATCGCCGGGATGATTGGCGCTGGAGGGCTCGGGAATGAAGTACTCAAGGGCATTACCCAGTTGAATATCGGGCTGGGATTCGAAAGTGGCATCTCAATTGTGATTCTTGCGATTTACCTCGACCGGGTAACGCAGGCATTGGGTGCAATGAAAAAAAACAGTAAGAAATAACAAAACTTTTAACTCTTTTCCGAAAGGATGTTTCTATGAAACCATTCAGTCACATAGCAGGATTCGCAGCAGTTGCTGGTATTGCCGCACTTCTCTGTGCAACCATACCCGGGTGCAGCGGCGCACAAAAGCAGGAAAGCAAGAAAGCCGAACTGGTGTATGTAAACTGGGCCGAAGGCGTTGCCTATACCCATCTTGCAAAGGTAGTTCTTGAAGACAAAATGGGGTATACCGTTAACATTACTGCCGCTGATGTCGGCCCGGCATATACCTCCATCGCCCAGGGAGATAAGGATGCATTTATGGAAACCTGGCTCCCGGTTCTTCATAAGGATTATGTTGAGAAATATAAGGAAGATGTAGTCGATCTGGGCGTTGTCTATGAAGGCACTCAGAGCGGACTGGTCGTTCCTTCGTATGTAACAATCGACAGCATTTCTCAGCTTAACGAACATAAAGAGGAATTCGATAATCAGATAATCGGTATCGATGCCGGCGCCGGTATCATGAAAACCACCGAAAAGGTCATTGAAGAATATGATCTTGATCTGAAACTTGTATCATCCAGTGGACCTGCAATGACCGCGGCACTCAAAAAGGCTGTCGATAATCAAGAATGGGTCGTTGTAACCGGATGGCGCCCTCATTGGAAATTCGGACGGTGGGATTTGAAATTCCTGAAACAGGATGAAAATAAGGTCATGTGGAAAGAGGGAAGTATTCATATTTTTGGTCGAAAGAAAATCGCCGAAGACAAACCCGAGCTTGCTGCATTCCTCAAAAATATGAAACTCAGCGATGAAAAGCTTGCTGACCTGATGCTCAAGATTGAGAATTCTGAAGAAGATATCGAAGCGGTTGCCCGGGAATGGATGACTGCTAATGAGGATGTTGTTAAAAGCTGGATTCCTGCAAAAATGTAGTATACAGGCAATAACAAAATTTTCTCATTCAAGAGGGCCGGGGCTTATGCTTTGGCCATTTTTTTTGCTTATATCCGGAAGCGGTTCGAGGAACATAGCTAAAATGGATAGATGGAAGTAAAACGAACTATTCATTGATGGTAAGGGGAATTTTTTCTACCTTTTGTCTTCGAATAATTTTACTTGTATGTCCCGGAGTATGAATGATCTTTGCGTCAAGTCCGTATTTATCGAGTGAATCGTTATCTTCAAAGAGTATATCGGGAGGAGTAGGTGGCGGCTTGGTGATCTTTTCTGCAAGCGGTAATATTAGTTTCCCAAAAAGCCCGAGAATACTGACTGAGTCCAGGGGCGTCGTACCCTGGCACAAATAATCGGCATCCAATGAATGGATTCCGATAAGCGCTCCTGTTGCTTTCCGCATCGCTGCGGCGCTTTTATAGTGGTCGAAATGAGCATGGGTCAGAATGATCAGTCGCAGTTTTTTTTCGAGGGAATGGACTTTTTTCAGTATCCTTTTCTCAAACCCCGGATACCCGGCATCGATGAGATAGAGCTCATTTTCAGTTTCAATGATATAGGCATTGGATCCGAGGATATGTATGGGATGAATTTTCATATTAATCCGTTACCCGAATCATCGGTTCCGAATTAGAGGATTTGATGACCATTAAATAGGAGCCGTCTCCGGGAATGCTTCTCTGTTTTATGCTGGTAAACACTTGTCCTCGAATGTCAAATATTTGTGCCGGCCGGTATTCGAAGATTGCACCTGATGGGTTACAAAATGGGGATTCAAGTTCCTTTTTAATGCCTGTTTGGGATAAGAGAATGGAGATGAAGAATTGATGTTTAATATTGAGAATATCACAAAACACTTCTTTGTTCAATAGCTATTTCAGTCGAAGAATTGAAACTGCTTTTTTCGGTTCAATACGAAAGCGTGATCCTTTTCCCTGAAAAAAGCAGTGTTTTCTGATGAGATTAATTGAGAGGCGTGAAATTATGATTTTTTCATTGGTGGTCGTGTCGGTAACAACAGCTTCACCTTTTTCAAAAACGCCTTCACCACGAAAAGGTGAGGGAATTCTTCCCATGGATTCATAAAATTTGCCAACTACATTCGGGAAAAGTTCGACTTCAGCACCAAGGCCTTCGCGTGTTTTTTCGAAGGCACCGGTGAGCGCATCGGCCAGCTGTTCCTGTGTAATATCAAGCGACTCCAGCACACGGGCATCATCATTGATAATTTCATCGACCGGCCGTGTGTCATGACCAAGAAATCCTCCTGAAGAGAACGGGGAGGGGCCTAATCTTTCGTGAAGTTCGCCGTTTGACGGAGATTGTTTCATAAATACACCATCCTTTTATGCAAACTTATCATAATAGATATTTTCTTCCGGCATGCCGCCCTTTGTCAAAGTTTTCACACAGGCGTCGATCATACCGGGAGATCCGCAAAGATACGCTTCGTGTTTTGATGTGTCGGGGTAATGACGAGCAACGGTATCGGTGATAAGTCCCCGTTCACCGTTCCAGTCGGAGCCTTCCGGTTCCCGCGACAAGGACGGTGTATAGGTAAACCAGGGATTATCATCATCGATTTTCTTTAAATCTTTGTAATAGAAGAGATCATTTTGAGTAAGGGCGCCGAAAAAGTAGTGAGTAGGCCGGGTGATACCCTTTTCCATCATGTCTCTGATTATGCTCCATATGGGCGCCATGCCGCTTCCTCCGGCAATACAGATGATGGGTCCCTCGGCATTCGACAGCCTGAACTCACCGTAGGGGCCGCTGAAACTGACTTTGTCTCCCTCCTGGAGGTGCTCGAATACCCAGGTGGTACAGATACCGCCCGGCACAAGGCGGATATCCAGTTCGATGTGATTTTTATCGGAGGGTGGTGATGATATCGAATAGGCGCGCATGACCGAATCGTTTCCTTTGTATTCTCTGGATTCCAGCTGAATATACTGGCCTGCGGTGAAATCGATCTCCTGCGGTTCGATAAGCTGGATTCGCAACTCAACAATATCGTCGGTGAGCGGCTTTTTATGTAACAGTGTCCCGGTAAATTTTTTAACGGAAAAAAGCTCTTTGGGAATTTTGATTTTCAGATCATTTTTAACTTTAACCTGACATGACAGCCGGATATTGTTTTTTCGTTCTTCAGGGCCAAGATAGGGCTTTTCGACAGGGCCGATAACTCCCCCGCCTTCCTCGACGGCAACTTTACAATAAGCGCAGCTTCCGCGGCCGCCGCATGCCGAAGGGATGAATATGTTGTTCTCCGCAAGCAGGGACAGCAGCGATGATCCTCCCTGGACTGTCAGTTCCTTATCGCCGTCGTTGATTGATATTGTGCAGGGGCCGTAATTGAGTATCTTCTTTTCGGCCATTATCAATAAACCGGCAAGAATCAAGCCCATTCCGGACAGAAAGGCAATCGAAATAAGAATTGATATCAGCATCGTAGTTCTATATTTTTATCATTCCCGAAAAACCCACAAAGGCCAGCGACATTATTCCTATAATAATGAGCGTTATCCCCGGGCCTTCAAGGCCTTTGGGGAGTGCGCTCTCATTTATCTTTTCACGAATACCGCCGATGAGCGTAATTGCCAGAAACCACCCGAATCCGCCACCTGCACCGAATGCAAAGGTCTGGAGAAATCCGTAGGGTTTATTCAACATGAAAAGAGAAATTCCTAAAATTGCACAATTGACCGTTATCAGCGGCAAAAAGATACCGAGTGCATTATAGAGCCGCTCGGAAACACGTTCGATTACCATCTCGACAAACTGAACAAAGGCAGCAATAATCACGATAAAGGTGATCAATCGCAAATAGCCCAGACCGAGCGGCAAAAGCACGTATGCATAGACCAGATAATTGATCGCCGCAGTACTGGCTGTCACAAATATCACTGCAAATCCCAGGCCGATACTGGTGTCGACTTTTTTCGATACGCCCAGGCAGGAGCACATTCCAAGGAATCTGGCCAGAAGGATGTTGTCGGTAAAGGCTGCTGAAGTGAATATCAGGAGCATGGAAAGAAATATGTTACTGCTTATATGTTCCATCGAAAGAAATCCTTTATATTAAATTGATCAATCAGATTTTTCCATCGAAAGATACCGTGCCAGCCAGGTGATAATCGCCAGCATGAAAAAAGCTCCTGGCGGCATGACCATGATTGTCCACTGGTGCCACCAAAGGGTTTTTGCCGGAAGTTCCATTCCCAGGAGCGTTCCGAATCCCAGCGGTTCTCTGACCAGAGCAATTGCGATCAATACAAACGAGTATCCCAGTCCGGAAGCGATCCCATCAAAAAATGATAAAAAGGGCTTATTCTGACTTGCAAAGGCCTCGGCTCGTCCCATAATTATACAATTGGTAATGATAAGTCCGACATAGGGGCCGATAAAACGATGGATATCCGGCGCAACGGCGCGAATTGTTATGTCAACCATCATTACATAGGATGCGATAATAAGTACCTGCACAATCATACGAATACGTTTCGGTATGAGATTACGCAGCAGCGATATGGTAAAGCTCGATAATGCGAGTGTAAATATCACTCCGCCGCACATGAAAAGCGTATTGGCCAGCAGATTAGTCACCGCCAGGGCAGAGCAAATGCCCAACACCTGCCGATAGATCGGGTTTTCTCTCCAGATGCCTTTAAAGAATACTAATTTAGGGGTGTCCGCCATAATTGTCTTGTGTTCTTATTTTTCATGAACATTATCTGCTTCTTTGTGCCTTCGCGATTTCTTTATAAGCATTTCTGAATAAATGCAGCTCGTTGTTGAGCATCTTCATCAGAGCCAGCGATGTCTGTGTTGCACCGGTGATTGCATCGACACTATTGGCACCATTACCGGGGCCAATGATAATATATCTCTCCTGAGGTGTATCCCAATCTACCGGTAAATCTTCAAATTGTTTTGTAAAGGATTGCTCTTCAATTCGAGCACCTAAGCCGGGTGTCTCTTTTTGAGACAAAAATTTAATATCCTTGATAGTTTGTAAACCGGATGAAAGTACCAGAATACCGGTGATTCTGTCCCAGAAACCCATACCGGAAAAGATGAAACCGACTTCACCTTCCCCGTCTTTTGCAAAGAAAATTTCCCATTTCCGATTGTTTATAACCATCGTAGTGTCCTCAACGTTACGCTCCACAGTCTGCAGATAATCCTGGGGAGAATCACCGGTCACATCGAGATCGAAGGCCCGGGCGATAGTCCGGTTACGATGAAGTGCCAGATTACGTTCAAGCAGATCTTCGGTGCTGTAGTGTACCATCGAAACACCAAACCCGAAGATGGCCGAAATAGCAACGATAAACAGAAGGATATATGCCGGTGAGGATTTCTTCATGCCGGTTTCTCCTTTGCTTTCGATGCACGCATGGCCCGAATGCGTTTGAACCACATGTCAAGTGATGGCGACAGCATGTTGCCCAGAAGAATCGAGAACAATACTCCTCCGGTAAAAATTGCCTTGGCCCTGAAAAAGACAACCATCGAACCGATAAAAAGACCGTAGATCCACTGCGACAGCGGTATTTTGGGTGCGCTTACCGGATCGGTAACCATATAGACACTACCGTACATCAGTGCACCGGAAAAGAGGGTGAAAGGGATCGTTGGTGCAGCCTCAATGCCCAGAATATGCCGTAACAGGATGTTCATGGCTATTGCACCGCACCAGGTTGCCACAATCAGACGCCACTGGGCGGTTTTGGTCCAGACGAGATAAATACCTGCAAAGAGAATGATCAGCGCGGATAATTCTCCACCCGATCCTGAGGAAAGGGCATTCCAGGAACCATCACTTTGAAAAGCGCCACCTATCGTACCCAGAAACAGGTCTTTTATTGATGTGACGTAATCGAGGTCACGACGAGCCCACATGGGTGTTGCCGCACTGACCGCATCGGCAAGTGAAAGACCCGCCTGCCGCAGGTATTGAGGCGCTCTCTCCTGTGTTAACCAGCTCCATTGTGCAAATCCACCGGGAAAACCCCGGAATACGGGGACATACCGTGATGTTATTTCGATGGGAAAAGAGACAAAAACAAAGGCACGGCCGACAATCGCCGGATTAAAAACATTTTTTCCAAATCCCCCGAAAACTTCCTTACCGAAAAGTATGGCAATAACCGAAGCGATTATGATAATCCAGAAAGGCGTTGTAGGAGTCAGTGAAATTGCCAGTATGCTTGTCGTTACAAAACAGGCATAACTTACCTTGCCGTTTCGCCGCTGGGCCATGATCCATTCGGTAACAAATCCCGCAGCACCTGCAACGGCGATCATAGCGGCAAATCGCCATCCGTAGAAATACACCGAAATCAGTGCCACAGGAGCGAGTGCATAAAGCACTCGTAACATATTTTTCTGCCTGAGAAACTGAACTTTTTTTGGAAACTTCACAGTAATTTATAACTTCTTTAAACTAATAATCTTAACCGGATCAAACCGGGTGTAATGCAATCCAAGAGAGTTCATAAATATATTATTTATCCAGAATATTGTAAAATCATTCGTCCATCTTAATCGTTCTCGTTGTTTTTCAATCCCTACACGTGCACCGCCCATCCCTCAACCGCGCGCATGGATTCCATCACTGCTTCTGAGAGTGTAGGATGGGCATGCACCATGGATGCGATGTCTTCGGGAAGCAGTTCCGATTTTTTAGCAAGTAAAAGTTCGTGAATAATCTCAGTCGCGTCTGCGCCCACAAGATGACATCCCAGTATTTCTTTGTATTTATCATCAAAAATAATTTTCACCATGCCTTCAGGACTGCCTACTGCAACCGATTTACCGACTCCCCGATAAGGAAACGTCGCTTTTTTGAAGGGAATGCCGGATTCTTTTGCCTGTTTTTCGGTGAGTCCGAAGCTTGCGATTTGTGGTTCGCAGTATACCGCTGATGGGATATGATTGCTGTCAAGCCATTTTTGTGGATTGTCGCCAGCCATAAATTCTACCGCAATTTGGGCCTCCTTCGATGCCACATGGGCAAGCATGGGCGATGCGACAACATCGCCGACTGCAAATACTCCTGTTGAACAAGTTTGATAATAATCACCAACAGGGATGAATCCTTTGTCGGTTTGAATCCCGCTGTTTTCGAGTCCCAGTTTTCCGGTGTTGGGTACGCGGCCGACAACAACCAGTACCTGATCGACCGAGAGGGTTTCCTGATTTTTTTCGACATTTTCAATGGTTATTTTGCAACGGGTCTTTGTTTTTTTCAGGGTTGTTGCTTTCGATAATGTATGAATATGTATCCCTCTTTTTGAAAAACTTTTCTGCAATTCGGCGGCAATGTCATCGTCTTCCAATGGGACCAGGTGCCCGAGCATTTCAACGATATGAACGTCGACCCCGAATGCATTGAATATATGTGCAAACTCCACACCGATCGCCCCACCGCCGAGGATACAGATCGATTTCGGAAGCTTTGTCAGCATGAGGGCATCATCGGAAGAAAGTATCTGCTTGTGATCGAATTCAAAGCCGGGGATCTGCCGGGGATGGGAGCCGGTTGCAAGGAGGATGTTTCGCGCGGTCAGTTCCCTGTCGCCGTCAATCAGGACCGTTGAAGAATCTTTCAGTGTGGCTATTCCCTTGATGAGTTCTATGCCATTTTTCTTAAGCAAATAATCGACTCCCTTTGAAAGGGTGTCGGCGGCTTTCCGTGATCGTTCAAATACTTTCCTGTAGTCAAATTCTTCTGCATCGATTTTCACCCCCAGCTCTTTCAATGATGGTATCAGCCGGAAATTATTGGATTCGTGAATAAGCGATTTTGATGGGATACAGCCGATATTCAGGCATACGCCGCCGGGTTTGTCCTTTTCAATGACCGCGGCTTTCAATCCCCGTTGGGCTGCTCTGATCGCGCCGACATAGCCGCCCGGGCCTGCGCCGATTACGATTAGATCATATTTTTCGTTCATAGTTTTAATCCTTGTTACAGAAGCGCTTCTATCGGGTATTCCAGAAACTTCTTTAGATCACTCAAAAAGGCCGCACTGACCGCCCCGTCGAGAATTCTGTGATCACAGGACAGTGTCAGCATCATTGTGTTATGAACCGCCAGGTCATTGTTTTCATCGACCAGCGGTTTCTTCACGATTTCACCCACGGCCAGAATCGCGGCCTGGGGAGGATTGATGATGGCGGTGAATTCCCGTATGCCCATTGAGCCGAGATTACTTATGGTAAAGGTACCACCGGAATATTCTTCGGGGGCAAGACGGTTTTCCCGGGCCTTACCGATAAGCTCTTTGAGGTCATGATCGATTTGTCTGATTCCTTTGGTTTCACAGTCGTGGACCACCGGGGTAATGAGACCGTCGGGTTGAGCGACCGCCAGTGCTATATCAACAGTACCGTATCTATGGATTGTTTCATATTCCCATGATGAGTTTACCATGGGGTGATTAACCAGCGTCTGAGCGGTAAATTTGACAATAAAGGCATTGAGGGAGATTTTCTCCCCTGAGCTTTTGTTGATTCGTGTCCGTGCCGAAAGAAGGGTTTCAAGGACAACTTCGACCGAGAGAGAGTAGTGGGGAGCGGAATAGAAGGAATTCGAGAGTCGCTGCGCAATAACCCGCCGTTTTTCCGATACCGGTATGATTTCATCACGTAATGCCGCGCCACGTGGCGGCGCATGGAGGTTTGGCTGCGGCGGGGAATATCCCTCGACATCCTTTTTGACAATACGACCCCGGGGGCCGCTTCCCTTAACCGAGTGCAAATCTATCCCTTTATCGGCCGCCATTTTACGGGCCAGGGGCGATACCGGTACTCCTCTGGGAAAATTCCCTTCAGACTCAGCCGGTTGCGCTGTCAAAATGGATTTTTCTTGGGGGTTCTTTTGGTGAGTTGCCTGCTCCGGTTCGGCGATCTCCTTTTTTTCCGACTCCGGTTGCACGGTCTCAGAAGGCAGTTCCGAAATATCCTCCCCCTTTTCTCCGATAATCGCAATGTTGTCGCCGACATTGACCTCACTGCCTTCCGGAGCGATAATTTTCAGCAGTGCTCCCTCTGAGGTTGATTCATAATCCATCGTTGTTTTATCGGTTTCGACCTGACAAAGGACATCTCCGCTTTCTATCGGATCGCCTTCCTTTTTACTCCATTGAGCAATTTTACCCGATTCCATGGTTGGGGACAAGGCAAGCATGACAAGTGTTTCGGCCATAATAGTTTTCCTTTATTCTCTATAGAGCGTTCTCCGCGCTGCACGGATAATTTTTTCTGCCGATGGCTGTGCTGCGAGCTCGAGAGTATGGTTATAGGGCATGGGGACATCCTCTGATGATACCAGTTCGACCGGGGCATCGAGAAAATCAAAACAGTTTTTTGAAATGAGCCATCCGATATGGGAACCCACGCTCGCAAAGGGCCAGGCTTCATCGATAATCACACAACGATTTGTTTTACGAACCGAGGCATAAATCGAATGCTCATCAAGGGGTCGCAATGACCGCAAGTCAATAACTTCCGCATTGATGCCCTCTTTTGTCAGTTCCCCTGCCGCCTCAAGAATCACACTCATGGGTTTGGAAAATCCGAGAAGGGTGACATCATTTCCTTTTTGTTTTACCGCAGCTTCACCAAAAGGGATAAGATACTCTTTGTCGGGGACTTCACCTTTCCACCCATACATCAATTCGGCTTCCATAAAGATCACCGGATTATCGTCCCTGATCGCACTTTTCAGCATACCTTTGGCATCATAGGGTGTTGAAGGTGAAACAACCTTCAGGCCGGGAACATGGGCATATATCGACTGTAAAGCCTGTGAGTGTTGTGCGGCAAGATATTCTGCAGGACCGTTGGGACCGCGAAAAACTGCCGGTACCCCGAACTGCCCGCCCGACATGTATCGCATTTTCGATGCGTTGCTGTAGATCTGATCGATTGCCATGAGAGCGAAGTTGAACGTCATCCATTCAACAATCGGCCGAAGGCCTGCCATGGCAGCACCAACACCGACACCAGTAAATCCTTCCTCGGAAATGGGAGTATCAATTACCCGTTCGGGGCCGTACTTGTCAAGCAAGCCCTGGCTGACTTTATAGGCGCCGTTGTACTGTGCTACTTCTTCGCCGAGAAGAATGATGTTTTTATCCCGAGCCATCTCTTCATCCATAGCCATCCTCAATGCTTCACGCATGCTTTTCTCCGCCATCGGTATTCCTCTTTCATGCAATTATGTCTTTGTACAGTGATTCAACTAGCGGCTCTTCGCTCCCCTCGGCAAAAGATACGGCATTCCGGCAAATCTCCTTTATTTCGTTATCGAGTTTTTTATACTTTTCTTCGGTTATTTCTCTGTTTTTGATCATCTGGACTTTAAGAAGAAGAATCGGATCCTGTTCCTTATAAGCGGCAACCTCTTCCTTTGTGCGATAGGTTGCAGGGTCACTCATGGAATGGCCTTTATATCGATACGTTTTTATTTCCAGAAAGCCGGGAACATGATCGTTTCGCGCTGTTGCTGTTTTTCGAGAAACGGCGTCATATACTTTCATAACATCCATGCCATCAACCTGTTCTCCCGCTATGCCGTAGGCCGAACTGGTAATAGAGAGCTCGGTCACCGATGATACCCGCTTGAAATCGGTGCCCATCCCATACTGATTATTTTCGCAAATGTAGACAATCGGGAGGTCCCAGATCTTTGCGAGATTCAGGCTTTCATGGAATGCTCCCTGATGAATGGCGCCGTCACCGAAAAAACAGAGTACGACACCCGGTTCTTTCTTGTATTTGAGTTTCAGGGCAACTCCGGTGGCAACCGGAATCTGGCTCCCGACAATGCCGTTACCGCCCAACATGTGTTTCTCGGCGCTGAAAAAGTGCATTGAACCGCCTTTTCCTTTGCTGCACCCGGTTTTTTTTCCGAAAAGTTCGGCCATCAATTCGTCGGGAGAGAGACCACAAGCAAGGGCCTGGCCGTGATCGCGATAGGCGGAAACAACATAGTCTTTTGTTAGATCCAGTGATGTAATTGAGCCTGCAGCAACAGCCTCCTGACCGATATACAAATGACAAAAGCCACCGATTTTCCTGATACCGTACATCTGTGATGCCCGTTCTTCGAAACGGCGGATCAGAAGCATCGTCCGAAAAAGTTTTAATGACAACCGCTTATTTGATTCTTTGTTTTTCTTTCGTGATAAAGCCATAGCGCAATTTTTCTTCAAAAGGTAATAATATCTTTGGTTCCTTGGAGCGGTTTGAAAAGCATGGAATTGGTTACCATCGTTTCAAGTACCACCGTATCGTGTGGATCTTTGTTTAGTTTCCAGAATGTTCCAAGCCGTGTTGATACGATTTCACGAATTTCGGAATTCAATGAAGCGTTGCGATTAATCTTCATTGTTCCGTTTATGGAGATAATCGTGTCCAGATTTGTTGTCTGAAACAACCACTCAACTTCCGGCATTGCCAGAATATGGTTGACCTTGGCAAATCCCGGTGAAGTGATCATGAAAATCGATCCGAAGCGGTTGTCGACAATCGCTGGCGTGACCCATCGCATGTGGGGCCTGCCTTTTTTATCGGCTGTTGCCAGAACTGCAGTTTTTGCCTGATCGATTATTATTTCAAGTTCTTTCCAAATTTCACGGGAATTCATACTGTTTTCTCTCCACCTGGGATTGTCTGTTTTTTAAATTTCTTAAAAACTATCACTGCAATTTGCATGCCTGGTTATTTTGGCTCAATTTGGGGCAATTTGGCACGATAATTGCATCCTCCGAAGTATATTTATATATTTGGTTAGTCCCTTTATGGGCATTGTATGCCAAATATAACCTTTAAAGGAGCTTTGTGTATGGATGAATATGGGTCCCGTGGTATTGATCGAAGAGATTTTGCAAAAAGAATCGCCATCGGCGCAGCAGGTATTGCCGCCACTTCATTTTTTAATCCTCAGAAAACATTTGCTGCCCAAGAAAAGAAAGGGTTAGTCCAACCGTCACTGCCCTATGCGCTGGATGCGCTGGAGCCGTATATCAGTAAGAAAACGGTGGATTTGCATTATATCAAGCATCATAAAGGCTATTATGATCTGGTTTCAAAACAGATAAAGGGGACTGAATATGCAGACATTCCCCTGTCTGAAATCATTCTTAAAACCCATGGGAGCATTAAGGGTATTGAGGAAGCCACCTTTTATATGGCACTCCTGGCATGGAATCATGATTTATACTGGAAAAGCATGAAACCCGGTGGCGGTGGGAAGCTTGAAGGGAATCTTGGTAAAAAAATAGACGAATCTTTTGGAAGCTTTGATGCTTTCAGAAGGGAATTTGTAAAGAAGGCAATGATGCCCGGCAGTGGATGGGTATGGCTTGCTTACGATGGAGACGAATTACTCGTCAGCAGGACCACCTATCACGACAATGCCTTGCTGGATAAGCAGATTCCGCTTGTAACGATTGATGTCTGGGAGCATGCGTATTATATGGATTATCAAAATGAAAAGGAAAACTATATCGATGCCTGGTTCGATAAATTAGTTAACTGGGATTTTGCCGGGCAGAAATTTGATCTGGCTCGAAAAGAAAAAAAGGGTTAGATTAGGGGCACAAGTGTATAGTAATACGTTCTGAGCTTCTAATTTCAATACACTTTCCAACCCTTTTAAGTGATATTACGTTGAAAGATTCGGGTTTCTCTGCTTGACTGGAGAATGCCGTTAAGGAGAAAAATATGAAATCGAATGTAGCCTGTGGAGCACTGGTTCTTCTGCTTCTTCATAGCAGTTGTCTTTGGTATTTTACCCATGAGCGGAGAGATGTAATAATCGGGGGGATCGATATCGATCAGACGTTAAAAGTTGCCCGGAGCGAGATGGAGAAAGGCGGATGGGGTTGTGTGCTTCCTCTCTGGGCGGTGCGAGACCAGTTTTTCGGTTCCGATCAGGCACAGAAAGTATCAGATCTTTACTTTGACTATATCGACAGCTTAAAAGAAGATTTCAACGTGTGGCACCTTACCTGGGCGATATCGAACATTAATCGATTGGGAAACGACAGTGTACAGCAGGTGATGCAGAAAGCCTGGGATGATGCATCGGAGCGGGCATCAACGGTTCACCGTATCGCCGACAGGCATGTGAATGGCGATAAAATATATATGGGCGGCGCTCATATCGGTGGACGCCGGGCAGAGCTTCGTTTTCTTGTCGTGCCCGGCAAAGACCGCTATCTTGACTCGTATGAAGAATACCTTAAGCGACAGAAGGATGGCTGACAAAGTGCCTTCCGAGGAGTGTTTTTAATGGCATATATATTGCAAATAATTTTTGTCGGAATATTTTTTAAACTTACTTCAAAGGAGTTTCTATGTTGAGTGATAAAATGGTAGAGGCGTTGAATGGTCAGATCAATAATGAGATGTACTCTGCCTATTTGTATATGGCGATGTCTGCTCATTCCACCGATCAGGGGCTCAAGGGTTTTGGCAACTGGTTTATGGTGCAGTATCACGAGGAGATGCTTCATGCGATGAAACTGTATGAATACATCCAGCGCCAGGGAGGAAGCGCCAAGCTTCAGGCGATCAAAGAACCGCCGTCAAGTTGGAAATCCCCGATGGACATGTTTCAGGCCACCTTGAAGCACGAGCAGTTCATTACCCGGTGTTTTAACGATCTGATTGAGCTTGCTATACAGGAGAAAGACCATGCCACACAGATTTTTCTGCAATGGTATGTTACGGAGCAGGTTGAAGAAGAGGAAAATGATAATGACATCATCGGTATGCTGAAGGTAGCGGGTGATAATGCTCAGGCGCTCATGATGATCGACCGGGACCTTGCTGCGCGTATTACCACTGTTCCCACCGATTTCAGTAAGGGCATCGAATCGGCAATGAAAGGCGCTTAATAGAAATTTACACGGTAACAAATGTTAGCTTACGAAAGGGTCTTCTATGAATGAAATCTGGGATTTTGCAAAGAGTCTGGAGCGGGAAGGTCGTGATTATTATGTCACACTCGCCCAAGAGACATCCGTGCCCGAATTGAAGGGGGTATTTAATCAGATGGCCGATGAAGAGAGCCGTCACTATAATCTTTTCGATGAAATTTCAAAGAAACATCCGGCAAATGGCGGCTCAGAAGAGGATATTCTCGGGAATGCCAGAAAGGCTTTTGAGGCAATATCGGCGAAATTCAGTGAATCGGCAGTTATTAATGATTCCGAAAACGCCTATAAAAAAGCTCTGGGCCTGGAAAAGAAGAGTGTGCAATATTACAAGGATGCACTGGAAAAGGTAAAAGCTTCGGATGCCAGAGATGTACTTGGTTTTATTATTGGTGAAGAAAAAAAACATGTGCGAATTGTTGAGGAGATCATAAGAATGGTACGAAATCCCAAACAATGGGTTGAGGATGCCGAATTCAGTAAAATCGATTCGCGGTATTAATCACTGAGAAGCGGCATTACAATGCCGGCATGATAATTGATGTTAATAGTTAATCCCGCCAACGTAAAGCACTTTTCCTTTCTGAGTGGTTGCTGCATGCACGGAGGCATGCAGCAACTTTTTTATTCCTGCCGGCAATAGAATTGTCAAGGTTAGTGAATGATATATTTTTAATACTGTGAGTATCTGAAACAGATATTTATGTACGATTTTTACCGATGAAAAGGCGCACTGCAGAAATGAACACAGATAAGTTTGAGCAGTTAAAGAAGATAATATCCTCTTACAGTAGTGCGGTAGTAGCTTTTTCCGGGGGCGTTGACAGTACCTTTCTGGCAAAGGTGGCCGGTGATGTCCTTGGTGACAATATTCTACTGATTACCGCAACATCGTCGACCTATCCCCATTTTGAGCTGGAAGAATCCAAGGCCCTTGCCCGGAACCTGGGTCTGCAACAGCGCATCATTGTTTCCGAAGAGCTCGACATACCGGGATTTACCAACAATCCTCCCGACCGCTGCTATTACTGCAAGGGGGAGCTTTTCGATGTTATCGGGCATATAGCAAAGGCAGAGGGATATGAGGTAGTTTTTGACGGCAGTAATGCCGATGATGTTCATGATTTTCGTCCGGGGAGAAAGGCTTTAGCCGAAAGAGGCGTCAAATCTCCCCTTTGCGACGCTGGTTTGTCAAAGGATGATATTCGCACTTTATCCCGCAGCCTGGGACTGGCAACCGCCGATAAGCCGTCCTATGCATGCCTGGCTTCCCGCTTTCCCTATGGAGAAACAATCACGAAAAAGAAATTGGAAAGGGTCGGGAAGGCAGAAGAGGAAATTCGCGCGCTGGGGTTTACCCAGTTCAGGGTGCGGAGTCATGAGAATCTCGCGCGAATAGAAATTGCAGCTTCCGACATGGATAAAGCCTGGTCACTGAGAGAAAAAATCGACAGCCTATGTCGGGATGCGGGATTTGTTTATGCTGCAATCGATTGCAGAGGATATCGGACCGGGTCTATGAACGAAGTTCTTAAATAGTATCTGTTCAGAAAAGTCTTTTTGAACGTGGTGAAGGATCTGTATATGGACATGAAATTATTTTTCAGCACTTTTTCGCTTATTTTTCTTGCGGAGCTTGGCGACAAAACGCAGTTGGCATCCTTTGCCGCATCGGCAGGTTCCAAATCGCCTCTTTCAGTCTTTGCTGGCGCAGCGTCTGCCCTGGTTCTGGCAACTTTAATCGCCGTAGCTACAGGCTCCTTTTTGCAAAAAGCCGTGCCGATTCATTATCTCAAAGGTGGCGCGGCCGTGTTGTTTATTGTCTTTGGAATTATACTGCTTGCCAATGCCTTTCAGGCCCGGGCAGAAGAGACGGCTGCAGAAGGAGTAATGCCGAAAGCCGGGGTGCTGAGTTCTATTATTCTTGATGCCGCTGCTCAATTCGAGGAAGCATCGGCTGGAGATTATCACCTTCTGGCCCAGCGCCAGGGTAATGCCGATCTCAGAGAACTCTTTCTGGACCTTGCCCGGGAGGAAGAAAAACATATTGCCCATATTCGGCAATTGAGCGGAAAACATCCCGAAGTTAAGGAGGTTCCGATAAAACCGGCGGAGATAACCCCATCTCGAATAACCACAGATCGTGAAACAACTGAGGGCCTCATTCAGGATGCTATTGAGCACGAACGGCAGACTTCCGCATTTTATTCTTCACTCGCAAGGGATGCCAAAATACCTTCAGTACGAGCGACGCTTATGAAACTTGCCGGTGATGAACGGCAACACATTAAACGGCTTGAAGAATTCCGCGGAGGCTGAAATCCAGACTTTTTCGTGGACAGTAGAAGATCAATTATCTTACAGAATGCTCTCGAGGACCCGGAGCGCAATTTCTACTTTACCAAAGGGTGCGCTTACCTGAAAGCCGTCTACCCGATCTTTTATCCGGTCGATCAACTCACGGCAGATAGTGATTCCTTCCTCGATTCCCTCTTCCTTTTTCGTACATGCGCGCATACGGTCTAAAATCGGTTCGGGAACAACAACACCAGGAACTTCATTGTTCATAAATTCGGCGTTACGATAGCTTATCAGCGGCCATATTCCTGCAATGATCGGGATTTTCTTTTCGAATTTGTTTACCCTGTCAAGGAACTGGTTGAGAGCATCAATATCAAACACCGGCTGAGTAATTGCAAACTCGGCTCCAGCTTTGATTTTGAGATGATACCGTTCGATTTCCCGTTCCATATCGAGTGAACAGGGGTTGGCGCCTACGCCAATAAAGATACCGGTGGGTGGGGTAACAGAACTACCGCCGATATCGATACCCCGGTTTAAATTTGTGACAGCCTGGGTGAGGCCGATAGAATCGACATCAAAGACACCTGTTGCATCGGGATAGGCTCCCAGCTTGGGTGGATCACCGGTGATAATCAGGAAATTGGCAACCCCGGCTGCGTATCCGCCTAAAATATCGGCCTGCATGCCGATGAGATTTCTGTCGCGGCAGCAGTAATGGAGTACCGGTTCGATACCGGCTTCTTTGGCGATGGTCATTGCAGCGATCATAGGGGAGATGCGCAAACTTGCCCGGGGTCCGTCGGGGATATTGATGGCATCCACACCAGCGCGGGCGCAAGCACGGGACTTTTCGATCATGGTTGACATATCGATTGAACGGGGGGGGAGTAACTCAACCGATGTTACTTTTTTGCCTGCGAGTAATCGTGCCGCAAGACGGGATTTATTTTTCGGCGGTATTATTTCGATATCAGGTGCCGGCTCTACTGCCTTCTTTACTGTAGCATAGGTCTTAATCCCGTCGATATTTTTCACTGTGCGGGTCATCGCTGCAATATGCCCGGGAGTTGTCCCACAGCAGCCGCCGATTCCCCTGGCACCGACCTGGATGAAACGCTTGGCATATTCGGAAAAATACTCGGGATTAGTCAGATACAGTAAACGACCGTCAACTTCACGAGGGTATCCCGCATTCGGCATGACAACAACCGGTTTGTCGGTCTGTTTCACAATCTGCTCAAGTGCCGAAAGGGCTTCAGCAGGACCGGTACCGCAATTGATTCCAATTGCATCCACGTGTTTGTTTTCCTGAAGCATCGAGACCATGGCAATCATCGGCGTCCCGAATGCCGTCTTTTTGTTTGTTCCTACCGTAAAGGAGGCGATGATGGGAATCGAAATTTCGGCGGCTGCTTCAATCGCCAGTCTCAGCTCATCTTCCTTTGAAAAGGTTTCAAAAAGAATGCAGTCGACTCCGGCTCTTGTAAGGCTTTCGATCTGTTCTTTGAATGCCTCTTTGACCGCTTCATATTTAGAAGCGGGAAATGCCTCGGGTGCCTTGGTACAGGGACCAACCGACCCGGCTACATAAACCGTGTCTCCTGCTGCTTTACGGGCACAGGATGCTGCAGCGCGATTGATCGCATCGACATTCTCGACAAGTCCGAAACTTCCGAGCTTTATTCGATTTGCCCCGAATGAATTGGTTTCGATGACCTCCGCCCCGGCCGCAACGTATTCTTCATGAATGCTTTTTACAATGTCTTTTTTTGTCAGGCATAACTCATCATAACAGGTATTGATAAACACGCCCCGTTGATACAACATAGTCCCAGTCGCACCGTCGAACAGAAGAGGTTTCTCTTTCATTCTGTCGATGATATTTTTCATTTCTTCTCCCGGTATGTGGATGTTTTATTTACAATCGAGCCAACGTATTTTTACGGCACAGGCGCAATTAATCGAGCATGTCGAATGCATTTTTGCCGGAATAACACATCGGGCAGACCCAGTCCTCCGGAAGGTCTTCAAAGGAAGTTCCCGGGGGGATACTATTCATCGGATCGCCTTTGGCGGGATCATAAATATAACCGCATTGTGTACAGATATATCGTTTCATACTGCAAAATATTTGGCTTGCGGATGATGGGCCACTAACGCAGAGGTTGACTGCTCGGGTACCATCTCCATGTTTTCGGTTAATTCTACTCCAATATTTTCCGGCTCCAGAAGTTCGAACACAACCTTGTGTGCTTCGAGATCGGGGCATGAAGGATAGCCGAATCCGTATCGAGATCCCTGATAATCCTGGACAGCATAGCCGAGAATATCGTTCGGTTTTTGCGTATTGATTCCCATTTCGGTACGCATCACCTCATGCCAGTATTCGGCAAGGGCATCGGTAAGCTCCACGCTTAAGGCATGGAGCATAAGGTAGTCGTGGTACTGATCGGATTCATAGAGTTCTTTGGTGGCCTCGGAGATTGCCGGTCCCATGGTTACCACAAAGAAGCCTACAACATCGGTTCCCTCTCCGGCCGGCTTAAAATAATCGGCGATACACAGGTGTGGCGGATCGGCCTGACGGGGAAAGGTGAGTTCATAGTTTTTGCCGTTCGATTGTATCTCGAGTGAATCACCCTTTGAATTGCAATTGAAATAGCCGTAAGAAACAGCAGGCCGGGCCAGTTTTTCATCGATAAGCCGTTTCCTGAGCGATTCATAGAGAGGGGCAACTTTCTCCTCGATCATTTTTTTATACTCTTCAGCCGACATGGAACCTCGTCGATACCCCCACCGTCCTCTGAAAAGGGCCTGGGTATTGATATACTCCAGCAGCGTCTCGGTATTGATATCGGCGATCACTTTTGTCCCACGAAAGGGCGGGGAAGGGATCTTTACGTCACGACGAATGTGTTCATTTTTTGCCCCGGGTTTCATCTTTTTAGATTCGGAGGCGACTTCCACTGTGGTTGGTTTGAGCGTTCCTTCTTCAATCTGCTGGAGCGCAGTCAATCCGGCAAAGGCATCGGAACAGTACACCACCGGTGCGGTGTAGTTTGGAACGCAGGATTCGGCCACGAATTTCTTTGTAAGCGCCGCACCTCCTAAAAGAATGGGGGCAGTCAGACCGGCTTCCTGAAACTGTTCCATGTTGTCTCGCATGACCAGGGCCGATTTGACCAGAAGGCCGCTCAGGCCGATAACATCGACGTCATGCTCCTTTGCCTTTTCAATAATCACCTCGGCCGGAACCTTGGTGCCGATATTGAAAACCTTATAGCCGTTATTGGAAAGGATTATATCGACCAGGTTCTTACCGATATCGTGCACATCGCCCTGCACTGTGGCAAGAAGGACTTTTACGCTTGATTCCTGCTCTGTACTCTCCATAAAAGGCTCAAGGTATTTCACACATGCTTTCATTGTCTCCGCGGATTTGAGTACAAAGGGGAGGAGCATTTCACCCCGTCCGAACATTTCTCCCACGCGACGCATGGCGGGTACAAGATGAGTATTGACAATGGAAACAGGTGTCATCCGTCCCATAAGAATTGAAAGGAGGTCTTCGATGCCGTTTTTATCGCCTTTCATAATTTTATCGGCAAGCGCTACTTCGGGAATAACCTCTTTACCGGAGTCTTTCTCTTCACTTTCATCCTGAGCCGCTTCGCTGAAATGATTGATAAACTGTTCCAGCGGTGACGGTACTTCGTCGCTTTTTCTGTTGTAAATGAGATCCATACAGACCCTGCGGTCCTCTTCATCCATTCGGGCCAGGGGAATAACTTTTGCGGGATCGATAATCGCCGCATCGAGTCCGGCTTCTATTGCTTCATGAAGGAATACCGAGTTGAGAAATTTCCGTGATTGACGCAGAAGACCAAATGAAATATTACTGACACCCAGGCTGGTGGAGACGCCGGGCAATTTCTCTTTGACTTTTCTGATCGCTTCAATGGTGTTATAGGCAGCGTCTTGCAGGGTTGTGTCACCCGAGCCGATGGTAAAGGTGAGAACATCAAAAAGCAGGTCTTCGGGGCGGAGCCCGTGCTTTTCCACCGCAAGACGGTATATCGCTTTGGCTGTCTCGACTTTGTCTTCAATAGTCATTGCCATGCCCTTTTCATTGATCGTGAGGGCAATGACCGCTGCGCCGTATTTTTTTACCAGCGTGCAGACTTTTTCGAGGTTTTTACCACCGTCTTCCAGATTGATCGAATTGACAATACAGCGGCCGGGGTAGTTTTTCAGGGAGGATTCGATACATTCAGCCTGGGTGGAATCCACAACCAGCGGTGCTTTCACCGACTGGGCGAAGAGTTTTACCATGGTGGTCAGGTCCTTCTGTTCATCCCGTCCCGCATAGGCGGTGCAGAGATCGACCGCATGAGCGCCGTTTTCCTGCTGCTGCAGACCGATCGCAAGAGCACCGTCAAAATCATCGGCAAGAATCAGCTCCCGGAACTTTTTGGACCCGTTGACGTTGGTTCGTTCTCCAATAAGGAAGGGGGGGATATCCTGTTGAATTTCAGCAGCAACAAAGCCACTGCTGACTGCGGGTTTACTTTCGGGTTTTCGCTTTCCCGGGACCACGTTGTTGACTGTCTGCGCCAGCGCCCTGATATGATCGGGAGTAGTCCCGCAGCATCCGCCCACAATACTCACCCCGTATTCTTCGATATACTCTTTAAGGTAATCGGCAAAAGGCTGAGGCTGGAGGGGATAGATCACCTGGTCGCCCTTTGTTTCGGGAATTCCCGCATTGGGAATGCAGGAGATCCGGCATTGCATGGTGTTGCTGAGCAGGTGGAGATGAGATGCCATAAGATCGGGACCGGTGGCGCAGTTCAAGCCCAGAGAAAAAAGGTCGAACGGTTCGAGGGTGGCTGCAACGGCGGCAACTTCGGTGCCGATCAGCATGGTACCGGTCCGTTCCACGGTTATGGATGCCATGATGGGTACTTCATGATTGAGGTCATGAAAGACCTCGTGAGCGGTAATGAGCGCGGTTTTTAATTGCAGCAGGTCCTGCACTGTTTCGATGATGAGGAGATCGACCCCGGTCTCCATCAGGGATCGTATCTGGACTCTGAACGAATCGGCCAGGGTTTCAACCGGAATTTGCCCAAGGGTCGGGAGCTTGGTTGTCGGTCCGATCGATCCGGCGATGAACGCCTTGGGGAATTCTTTCCGAGCCTCCTGAGCATTGCGTGCCGCGGCTTTGTTGATCGCTTCTGTTTTATCCTGGAGGTTGTATTCACTGAGCACAATCGAGTTGGCGCCGAAAGAATTGGTTTCGATTACGGTTGCCCCGGCGTCGAGGAACCGGCGGTGCATCTCAACGATTGCATCGGGTGCCGAAAGATTGAGGAATTCATTGCACCCTTCATGGGTTTCCCATGCCGATTTGGGAAGGTGCATGGTCTGGATTGTCGTTCCACAGGCGCCGTCGAAAATCAACAGCGGGATGTCGTTCGGATTTTTCATAGGCATAAAAATTTTGGCTATAACAAGGAAAATTCAGGGCAAAACATCGAATATCTACGTATCACAAAATAATATGTTGTGTCGGGATCGTTTGAGATGGATAGGGGACGGAGCTATAAATTACTTCTCCTTTGGAAATTTATATCACTATACCGGCCATTACTGTTGCCGGAGAATATCGCCAAGAGTTTATGAGAAAGGTCCTAATCATCCGTATCGGTGGAGTCTGCAATAAGCTTTTGTTTGTTCAATTTCTTGAGCCGCCGGTAACTTCTTGGATATTTCCATCCATATCCCCACCGCCAGGGAGTCGGCAACCAGGCAGCACCGGTAAAAAATAATGCTTTGTACCACCTTTTCCCTCTTCTTTTTTGCCCGACTTCGGCTAGGCATTCAGCCAATAATGAATCTGCTCCGCGGCGTTCATTGAAGCTACCGCCTCGCCAATAGGCACTGTCATGTGCATTACAACAATGTTTCCACAGGGTCGGGTTTTCTTTTGTCCCTTCAGGTGTACATGTACAATCGTCGGTTGTGAATGGACGAATGGCATTTCGATTTGTAGAAGAGAGCGGCATTGTATTTGATTTTTTTCCGGTTATGCCGCATCTCAAGACAACAAATATACAAACGGTGAAGAAAATAAAAACGGCGGTATGCAGGAGCTTAATAAGCATAAGCATATATGTACGTTGTTGCGTGTTTTTGAGTTTCATCGGAGAGCAAGTCCGTTGAGTCTCGTTCTTAGCCTATTGAGAGCAACAGGTCTCCGGTTTCCACCTGGTTCCCGGGCTTGACCAGCACCTGACCCACTTTCCCTGCCTTCTCCGCGTAGATCGTGGTTTCCATTTTCATTGCTTCGAGCACCAGGAGTTTATGTCCCTTGGAGACCTCGGTGCCTTCTTCGACGTGGACTTTGACCACCATACCGGGCATCGTGGCGCCGATATGGTCGGGATTTGCCGGGTCGGCCTTGACTGCGGTGGGAAAATTGCCGGCGAGTGAGCGGTCGGTGATGGTGACGCTTCTCGGGTGGCCGTTGAGTTCGAATGTCACCAGCCGGGCGCCGTCCTCGTGGGGTTCGCCTACCGAGAGGAATTTGATAATCAGGGTTTTGCCCTTCTCGATGTCGACTGCGATTTCCTCGCCCGGCTGCAGGCCGTAGAGGAAGGTCGGGGTTGACAGCATACTGGTGTCGACATGGGCGACCACGTGCCTGGCGAAATCCTTGAACACCTGG
>WJLZ01000083.1 GCA_014728215.1 Chitinivibrionales bacterium | reverse complement strand
GTAGCGGTTATTTAGATTCGCTACAAATAACCAAAAGTGCAAAAAAGTTGCACCGGCTCGTTTTATATTGTCCCCTGAAACCGGATTCAACCTTAGACCCTTTTTTTAGAAGTACTTTTTAAATCGTACTTAAAGGTGATAATTAACACAATAACAGATTATTGTGACGGTGAAAGGTATGTCCGTTTTTCACTAATTACAGTAGCAAAACTAAACCAAAATCCAGATCATGAAACAGCTTTCAATTATTGCATTTATCACGCTCAGTTTATGCCTTCAGATCGAAGCACAGTTAAAAATCGCTGATGACAATAATGTTGGTATTTGGGGTAAACTGATGATGTTATGAACACAATAACTCTAACGATATATGCATACTTAAAATCAAGTTTTAGTGAACCCAATTAATTCATTAGAAAGTTAAAAAAGTCTCGGAAGCCCTTGTTAAATTTAGGATTATCTTGATCTAGCCAATTCACACAAAAGATGAGTGGATTATTGTATGAGTTTACGGACAAAGAGATATCGCCCTGGGGTGGTCTGCGACTCATTGAAGAAGTGTATCGCAAATCCGGACTAAGGGACTTTTTGGAGGATGAATGTCCAGATTTACCCGTACCCGGATCCAACCCTGGATATTCTTCTATAGATCTGATCGAAGGGTTAATGGTCAGTATCCTTCTCGGAGCAAAGCGCCTCTCCCACACTGGTACATTACGGTACGACCATGTTGTCCAAGGAGTATTCGATTGGAAGCGCGGGATGGCCAGCCAAAGCACCTTTAGCCGATTTCTAAGGAAGTTTGACAAAGAACTTAACTACAGCATTTTTCCATCGATCAACAGATTCTGGTTTGACCAGATCAAGATGGATAAACTGACGATCGATTTTGACTCTTCTGTACTTGTTCGCCATGGTCTGCAGGAGGGAGTAGAGGTTGGGTATAATCCCAAGAAGCCAGGCCGGGGATCACACCATACGCTGATGGCTTTTGTTGCCGAACTGAAGATGGTTGCCAATGCCTGGATGCGAACCGGGGAAAGTGTTGCGAGCACTGATTTTGAGGAGTTTTTCGATGAACTACTAACCATCATACCCAAGGATCGAATTGGATTGTTTCGTGCTGATAGTGGGTTCTATGGAAACGATATGCTAACCAGGATTGAGGAGGAGCAGATCGACTATATTGTTGCCGCCAGGATGAACAGAGGTCTGGCTCAACGGATCTTTGAACAAGGGTCTTGGTTCGCGCAGGATGATGGGTTTTGGACGGCCAGTTTCCCATACCAGGCCCATGGTTGGGATATTCCCAGGAGGATCGTTGTGGTTCGCAAGGATGCCCGAAAGCACCCATCCACAGGAGGGAAGCTTTTGTTCCCGGAAATTGAAGAACCGGAGCGAAGCGGAGCTCGACGAATTCAATTTGAGGGTTATAAATACATTGCTTTTGTAACCAATCTGGGTCTTTCTTCAGAGTTGGTCTGGCATCTGTATAAGAAGCGGGCAGATTGCGAGAACCGGATCCGTGAACTTCGCAACGATTATGGCATAGAGGGATTCTGTCTGGATGATTTCTATGCAACGGAAGCAGCTTTTCGGTGGGCCATGGTTACCCATAATCTAATGAGCTTGTTCAGATTACAGGTTTTAAACCACAAACACCACCCGGTTTTATCTACAATGAAGTTTCAATGCATTGCAATAGGATCTTATTTGGCAATTTCTGGTAGGCAAACGGTTCTAAAACTATCAGCGAAACAAAAACGAAGGCAATTCCTGGAGGGTCTGTTCCAAAAACTGGATGGCTTTTCACCTCCATTTCAAATGTCTAATGCATAATTTGGCATGAAAGGAAGGTTGATGATAATATTACTATTGGCTACAACTACGGTTTCATTTCACAATAATATATTTGGTCAAGGTGATAGAGCGTATTTTGGCGGAGGTATTTCTCTTCAATATGGTAAACTTGAAAATGACTTTACAAAGGAGCTTTATTATTCTGATTATCTAATAAATGCTTCCTACCTCAGAAGACAACAATTCTCTTTCCTATTACTAAAATCAATTAGAAAAATTGACTTTTCTTGGGGTATATATGGTATCTATTTTCAGGAAAACTATAAGACTGTTGAGCTTAGAAGAGAAAAAAAATCAATCGGAATTGTACCAAATCTCCGATTGTTCATTTTACGTAATGGATTCTTTGAGATTGGATATTCCACTCAATATTTTATTGATGCTCATATAGTTATTCAAGACAGCACATCAAATATTGTCTATGCATTACCTATGGACAAAGGTTTTGAATCAGGACCTAGTCTAGGCTTGGGTTACATTTTCGAAATAGGTGAATTACTATCAATTGAACCTAAGCTAGTAGCTAATATGAGTAATTATGTTAAGAGCGAAACTGGGTACAGTAACTCTGGTGAGTTACTTAGAGATATAAGACTCTTTATTAACATATATTATAATCTCTCTAAATGAAAATATACATTTTAATATTTCTGTTAACACTTACAACCCCCTTGATCTATTCAAATAGCGCCCAAGAGGATAAAAACAAAGCAATAAATAGTGATACAATTCCAAAATATGCAGTTGGTTTCAGTCTTTTCTCAATTTTTCGTGATTATCAAATTGGTGCCTTTTATACTTCCAATATTGAAATCAATTGTGAATTCGGATTTATAATTAATAGTAGTTGGAGAGCTGGAATAAAACTGAATCATTCAACTTATACCGAGGCGGCAAAATCAGACAGAGATGGGGGTATATATTTTCGAATGACTCTTATTCCATTCCTTCAATATTATCCTATTAATCAACTATTTATAGAATCTGGATTGGGAGTTGGATATGGATTTATTTCATTTCGAGACAATGAAGGTGATCTACTGAGGGATTGGGAGGATCTTTTCTTATATAGGCATTATATTTCAACTGGTTATGATATACCTATAACAAAATCTAAATTATTAATAATAAGACCAAGTGTAAATCTTATGCAGAGATATGAAAAAACACCAAACTATCCTGTACTACCTAAAAAAAGCAAAGAAACGGAAATTGGGTTTACTGTAAGTTTTATTTTTCAAATCTATCACAAAAATCATCTATTATGAAAAAGTATCTATTAGTGATTTTCATTGTGTTAAAT
>WJLZ01000082.1 GCA_014728215.1 Chitinivibrionales bacterium | reverse complement strand
CTCCATTAAAACAATCCATGAGCTTGTTGTACTCAATATTACGAACATCATCAAGGCACAATCGGTGGTTATCTATCAGTTTCATGATGATAAAGCCATTAATCTTACACGGTGTCGTGATGGTGTGCTCTATCATGAAAAGGAGTCCCTCGTTCCCTGTTCTGCCTGCAAAGTAATCCTTGCCCATGGCCGCTCTTCTCAGATAACCGGTAATCTTACGAGGGAATTCTCTGATAGTTGTTGTTTTGCAAGCAGCGACTATCGTTCTTATATCGGAATTCCGATTCGTAGCTATTCTTCCAACCCGGTGGGTATGATATGCGTTATGCGTAGAGAAGAAAAGCCTTTTTATGAATATGAAATACATCTGATAGAAATATTTGCCCGTTATATCGCCTACGAGATTTCAAGGCGAAGGATGGAACGTCAGATGCTTCAATCGAGGGAAATGAAACTTTTAGGGCAGCTGACCTCTGGTGTTGCTCATGAAGTCAGAAATCCGCTCAATGCATTAATGGCGCTCAGTGAGGCACTTTTCAAACGCATTGGAGACGATAGTGAATATGAGCAATATATGAAACATATCAAAAATCAGATTGACAGGCTCTCAACGTTGATGGAAGATCTTCTGGCCCTTGGGAGGCCCCTGCGGAAAGATGATTTACATGAGGTTTCCGTATCAAATCTTTTATCCGATGCCGTCACGAACTGGCAACAGGTGGCCCTGGAGCGAAATGAAAGGGTGAAAATGATGGCCATCCCCCGGTCGGAAGATATTAAAGTCAATGTGGATACAACAAAGCTTCAGCAGGTATTTCTGAATTTGCTGGATAATGCTGAACAGCATATGAATGATGATGGCGCGATTACAATAAAGGTGTCGGATAAAGACGAGCACTATGTGCGTATCCAGTTTTGTGATACCGGGTCGGGAATCGGACAGAAAGATTTACAGCACGTTTTCGATCCCTTTTTTACCACCCGGAAGGGAGGCACCGGACTCGGCTTGAGTATCGTGAAAAATACCGTCGAACATCATGGTGGAAAAATCAGCCTGTTTAACAACGATCCACAGCCGGGATTAACGGTCGAAATCAGCTTACCGGTGTCGGCTGGATGATCAGAGACAAGGCTGAGTATCGAGCTGATGAAATTAAGAACAGATTGAAAGTGAACCAGGGGTGACCGGAAACCGGAAATAAAAAGACCTTCCAAAGAATGCAAATTATTTTTCTAAGAAATGCAAACCTCCGACTCCACTTCTTGCTTTTTATAGCTTTTATTCTTCATTGGTGATGGCATAAAAATTGCTACCTATCGGTATGGTTCGATTATGGGGTAGTGCAGACATTGCCCAGGCGTTCGAATCGATGCAGCTGGAATTGATTCATGCTAACCCTGCAGCATAAGAAGCCAACGTCGGTCTCTTTTCGTTTTTGCTGCGATATATTCCGGATCGGTGGCTCGGTGGTTGCCTGCAGAAATCGATTACCAATTCTTTTAACGAATAAAATGAAGCAAAATGGCTAATTTAACATTAGGTGAAGGTGCTGAAAAATGAATTCAACTTCTCAATCATCTCCGTCCAAAACAGCGCAGGCGAAAATTCGGGACAAAAATAAAAAGCCTGCACTATGGCAATTTTCCAATAATCAGGCGATTAGTGATTATCTCAATTTTGCAATTCTTCGAGCATGCGAGGCATTGGAAAAATATGCCAATGCTGCAAAGATGGTTTCCACTCCCAAAGAACGGAATCTTCTGAAATACATGGCCAGGCGGAAGCGCTATCAAGCCATGAAATTGCAGAGCGAATTTCCGGAAGCATGTTATTTCATGCAGCAGAATGCTGAGACCGACAGTGGTACATCGATAGCGAATTATCTCCTCGATGTTAATCTCAAACCTCTGGATAACCTTGAAGATACCTTTTTTTACATTTTGAGAAATGAACGAAAAATCCTGAATATGTATAAAAAATTGATTCAGCTTGAAAAGGATTTTGAAGTGAAGGTTCTCTTTAAATACCTGACCAAGCTGCAAAGTCAGGATATTCAATGCCTTGAATGGGAATTTGCCCGATTAAAAAAGAATGAAAAAACCATGCAGGATGTGATATGCAATGGGTCGTTAAAAACACTCTGTACGGGCAATATTAACAAAATTCATCAAATTTCAGGGAGCTGATTATGACCAGAAACGTAAAGAAGAAGAGAGTACAGTTTGATGTTCATGCAGAACCGGATGCTGATGTTTTTGTAGCGGGATCTTTCAACGATTGGAATCCCAAGAAAAATAAACTACGACCCAAAAACGGCGGGTATTCAACTAATATTCTCCTTCCCAAGGGAACATATGAATACAAGTTCGTCGTGAACGGTTCATGGTTAAACGATCCTCAGTGTGATACGCAAAAAACCAATGAGTATGGATCGGTAAATAGTGTTGTTTCTGTTCAGTAGATTTTTAAATGCTTATGCTGTCCCAGAGATAACAGTCCATTAGAAAAGCAAAGAACAATTAAGTGCCTGGTTAAGCTTAAAAATAGAGGATAGATTAGGTGAGACGATGAAAGTGGGTTGCAAGCAATTGTGGCCCAACTTTCATTATAATTCCCGCTCAACAATCCCCTTCATGAGCATATCTTTTTAAAGCGTAGAAAAAGTTCGCATATCGTTCTGCTTTTTATTCTCAAACCTGCATACCGGATGGTTCCTCGACATGCCCGATCTGGCTCAGTTTCCGGTAGAGGTTTGAAAATGACATTCCTAATGCCTTACTGGCCTTTTTCTTGTCACCGTTATATTTCCGGACAATGCTTAAAATATGCCTGTTAGTCAATTCGTTCAGATTTTCGACATCCTCATAGGTTACAGTGATGGGTTGACTTGTGGTAAGTCCGGGGAAGTGGTGGATTGTAAGTGGTTCTCCACGGGCAAGAAGGAATGCCCGCTCAAGCATGTTCTTCAGCTCCCGGACATTGCCCGGCCATGAATACCTCTTCAGAGTATCGCTTACCTGATGGGAAAGCGGAAAATGGGTATAGCCAAAACTTTTCAGAAAATAGGCGGCCAGTCCGGGAATATCATCGATTCGCTCGCGTAATGGAGGTACGATGACAGGAAATACGCATATTCTGTAGTAGAGATCATTTCGGAATTTTTGTTCTTTTGTTGCCCGAAATAAGTCGCGGTTGCTGGCGCAAATAAGACGGAAATCGCTTTTTCGTATCTTATTCTCGCCGATACGCCTAAACGATTTTTCTTCAATAGTTTTCAGTAGTTGCGCCTGTACCTCGAGATCCATATCACCAATCTCATCCAGAAAGAGCGTGCCGTTATCGGCAACTTCGATAAGTCCTTCACGATCCTTTATCGCCGATGTAAAAGCTCCCTTGACATGGCCGAACAGTTCGCTCCGAAGGAGCTCGCCTTTTAAACTGGAACAGTTGAGTTCCACAAAGGCTTCCGATCTGCGTTCGCTGTTGTCGTGTACCCATTTAGCCAAAACTCCTTTACCTGTGCCGGTTTCTCCCTGAAGAAGAATTACCGAATTGTTGGCCGCAGCCAGCGCGGCATAGTCGAGGAGTTCGGTAACAGGTCTGCTTCTTCCGAAAAAAGGTTCTTCACTTTTGGAAAGCCGTTGCTGGATAACACTTCGCTTACGCAGGACCTTCAATTCGAGGCTTTTATCAAGCGCGTTTTTCAGTTCATCCATTTCCACCGGCTTGGTAAGGAAATTTTCTGCACCGTTCTTGGTCGCCTGGACTGCTGTAGGAATATCACTGGTACCGGTGATCACAATGATCGGTATTTCCGGATACGCCTGCTTCTGCTGAGGTATCCAGTGGAGGGAGTTACCATCGGGAAGTTTCAGATCGAGTAAGATAGCATCAAAACCGCCCTGTTCAGCTTGCGCATGGGCTTCTTTTAATGTCGTTGCCGATTTGACCCGATAACCCGAATCGGAAAGGAAACTTTCGTAGCCGAACGCCGCTGCCTCGTCATCTTCAATAATTAAAACACATGGTTTATTTGAAAGCATAAAATATCCCCGAATTGATTAAAAATATCACCAGAAAATAGCTATATAAAGCTACTCCTGTAACTGTTTAACGGAAAACCCTAATTTATTCGAAATGCAGCAATAGAATGAGTCTGACTCTTCACCTCTAGCCTATGAAGAATATAAAATATTTGATGGCAAATGAGAATAATAGTGCTAAAGTAATGATTTATTTATTCTTTAGCATTAGAATCATTTGCAGTATTGTTTTTGGCATAATTGTTTGCAGGTAACATTATTTCATGCTCTTTTTTTCTCCGGAATAGCAACCGGCCATCTGAAAGACCGGTTGCTTGTTGTGAATGAAAGTATATCCGGCAATGGAACTCATAAAGGGTTATGCAGTGAAGCCTGAAGAGGGCGGAAAGAATTGAAGGCAGTGCTGTTGACGGGGAATGATACTGACGGAATTTTGATAATAGTAAACCTGATGATTGTGCCGGTGGATATATCACCGTTCCTGATGCTTCAAAGCCACCGGCACAGTATCCTTGAATTCCATTTTCACCCTCGAATGGCAAAACCTATTTTAACTTAAAGAAATATATCTAATACCAGATACGAATTAATTTTCCAAGCCGGGATGGCTCAGTGGTAGAGCAGCTGATTCGTAATCAGCAGGTCGGCGGTTCGAATCCGCCTCTCGGCTTAAATAACCATAGATACGTCGTTTGATAACCTCTGCTGCTACTCCATCCACTGCAGCAACGGCATCATTTCAGTTTTGATTTATATTACTGGTATGCTCAATCGAATCAGAAAAATAATCAATAACGAACTTCCCGCTCTTCTTGCGGTCAGCGCCGCGCTTTTTGTTTTTATCTATAGCCTGGGATATCTGGTCTTTCCCCTGTGGGGCTCTTTGCGACAGAAGCAGAATGAGATAGCCCAATATAAAGGCCTCCTTTCATCGAGTGACGGGTATGCGACAATCAAGGAGGGGATCAAAAATAAACATGCTCTTCTGGAGAAAAAACTCGAGGACCTCAGTACCGGTTTTGCCGATCCTCAGAATTTTTCGGGGCTTTTGCAGATGCTGATTGCAAAGGCCGATAATGCCGGGATTCGATTTGTTCGTATGGAGCCGGAGGAAGAACTTGTTAAGAAAGATTATATATTGTACCCGGTAACATTGGAGATGTCGACCAATTATAATTCTTTCGGACAATTTGTTTCATCTTTAGAAGCCACTCCTCAATTGGTGAGTGTAGACCGTCTGGGGATTGCTGCGGATGAAGGACCTAAGATAACCGCCACAATACGAGTCACCTGTTTTCTAAGGCCAAGGGCATAGAGCAGACTTATGAATACACCGTTGTCAAAAATGATCGCGTTATGCATTATCGTTGTACTCCTGGCACTCAGCTTAACCCAGGCTTTCAGGCTGGCGGAATCTCCACAGCAGCAAACATCTCAGCAGAAAACCCTCGCCCCTGTACCGGGAATGACCGATCAGCCCCTTGTCGAGAAAGCGCTTACGACAACTGCTTTAGCTGAAGGGTTCAAATACAGCGGCATTCATACAAGTCCATTCAAATCTCTCGAAAAGGGGCATATCGCTCCCAGAAAGACCGGCGGTGGTAGTAAAAAAAACAACTATGTCCGCAATAAATTAACGCTCAAAGGAGTGCTCTTCAAGAAAAAACCACTGGCTATCATTGAAGATGAGAGTGGAAAGTCTCATATCTGCGGTATTGGCGATGACGTTCGTCAGCAGAAAATAATTGCAATCAATGAAGAGGGCATTAAACTCCGCGACCCCCTTGGCCTGTATGAAATTCCTGCCCAGGAAGAATAGCAGTACCGGAATATCCGAGAGACTAAACCGACAAGGTTCCGCTCTTCCCGTTGTTTTGTTCTTCTGTGTCTTTGCACTCATTACGGTATCAATCTACCTTTTCACACAATCACGGACAGTCAAACCCGCTGCAGCGCATCTTCACAATGTTCAAGCGCTTCTCAACGCCCGTTCCGGTATATGGAAAGCATTGGAACAGATGAATGACACACTCGGGATTGATACGCTCCCGGAACTGAACGCCAACGATTCCAGCTTTGGTGGAGATATGTTCGAGATATCCGATGAAGAACTGGCTGCCATGGAAGGTCAGTTGGTTCCGAACGGAGGTGCGGTAGAACTTGATCTCTTTTCATCCGATTCTTTCGGCACCTGCGAAGTATCCCTCCGGTCATCCGGTATCGAACGGGAACTGGTCTCGGTGGGGAATTATCTTGATCAGTACCAGCAGGTTACCGCAAGTCTTGGTGGAAAGCTGTTTTCTTCTCCGGATACAACGCTGTATCTGGAATCGGCGACACAGCCCACCGGCGGCAATTTCGGAGGGGAGTTCAAATCGCTTGCAAATCTCAGCCCCAAAGCAACCAAGAGCTTTTCTCGCGTGGTCCGTAAAAATGAACTCAGTGAGCTGATCAGCTATTATCAGCAGGAACTCCTTTCCGGTGATACCCTGATCCGCGATATGCCCCAAACAATTCATTATAATGACGAACTTCAGGAGATTCCCGATGTTGTTAACGGCCCATTGTTTATCGACGGCCAGATGAGCGATATCGAATGGAATGAAGATCGGCGGATCGCCGTTCTGGGAGACCTGCAGTTTACCGGGACGTCACTTATTGAAAACATGGAGTTTATCGTCAATAATGAAACAAAGATATTCGATCAGGCCCAGTTCCGGAATGTTGCCATATTCTCTCAGGGAAAGGTGACAATAGGCAATGATGTTATTTTCCATGGTAATGTGATTTCACTCAATAATATTATTGTTTATAATGATGCCCGTATTGAGGGGAAAAGTATTTTTGTGAGTTCGAGCAAACAAAAAAAAACGCAAAAACAGAATTCGATTATCTATTCTGTTGAGTTTTCGGAGCGTGCTTCTTTTGACGGCACGCTGATTTCTCTTGGCACCTCGTATTCTCTTAAGACAGGGCAGGATGTACTTATTCAGGGACTGGTCTGGGCTGATGGCTATGTATGCCACCAGGGTGTGTTTCGCGGCACCATGAAAGCAAAAAGCCTGGCGGATTGTATGGCGGAAATACCCGCCGCTCATCCTGCGCCTTCAACAAGTAAAAAGAAAGGAGGAATAATTCAGCCTTCTATGGCTCCTCCTAATGTGCTCATAGGAACTATTGAACCCTTGATGGATATCTCCGATTACCATTTTCCGTTTTTCATAGGCGATCTGAGCATTTTGAGCTGGGAAGAGCGGATGGCTGGTGAGGATGAGAGTGGGGGATATGGGTATGAGTGAGATTAATACCGGTTTACTTTCAAACAGACGGGGCCTTACCTTTGCCGAGGCCATGATTGCTGCGGCGATTCTGGGGCTTGCGGTAACAGCTATTATGGGCGTTCTTGTGACTGCCGACAGGATTCGGGGACGAAGAGACCGGGTTGCAAGTACCGCCTTTGTGGTCAGCAATGAAGCCGAGCGGATCAGAAAGACCGCCGCCCGGTGGGACAGTCTGAATGATACGGTATATGAAGCTATGGTAAATAATATGACTTTTGAAGTTAATCGGAAGGTTATTCCGGTCGATCCGCTGATCATTCAAAAACCACCCTATGCAAAAGATATCGAAATAACCGTGCGTCGTATCCATGAACAGGAAAACACCAAAGTGTTTCGTATGATTCAGGGATATTCAAAATGATGAATCGAGTTCACGAGCATAGAAGGCCTTTTTGCCGCGGGGTAACGCTTCTGGAACTGATGGTGGCGATAGCGGTGAGCGGACTTATCGTAACGATCGTCTATACTTCATGGGCCTTTATCTCCCGCCATACTGCCTCAAATAAAAAACAAACCCAGTTTCGGGTAGAGACTGAAAATGCGGCGCGGCGAATACTGTCTCAAATACGGCGTTCATCACGGGTATTATATTTCGATGAAACCTCTGTCGCCTTTATAACACCTTCAAGCGGTGATACGGGACGGTATGTTTATGATGGCGAAACACTCTTATATAACGGCGATTCATTGTCCTTTCTTTCGGCTGATATCTTTGTAACCGATTTTCTGGTCGAAAAGGAGGAAGAAGATGATCTTACTGCAACATCAGATATCCTGCTCAAAGTCTATTTCCGCTTTGAAGACAATAGAGGTAATGAAAGCATATTCGAACTTCAGACAATGGCCCACTATTCCCAGGAAGTGGCAGATGAATTCAATATGGGGTTCTGGTAAACGTTACTTAAAAGAGAGGATGCAGAAAAATAAAGTATATTTTTCTTTTTACCTAAATATCCATAAAAAGCAATGAAACCATTTACACTTCTTGTCAAACCGGCCTCAGGATTATGCAATATCGATTGTACGTATTGTTTTTATAAACGGGTACTCGATGAACTCTATCCTGAAAAGAATGATGCCCTCAAGATGTCTCCTGCAACCGCAGAGAAGATGATCCGTAATTATCTTCAGTGCGGGTTTCCACATAACGCTATCTGCTTTCAGGGCGGCGAGCCACTTCTGATGGGGCTTGATTTTTATCATAACGTCATTGAATATGAAAAAAAATACGGCAAAACAGGCCAGACTATCGGGAACAGTTTCCAGACCAACGGTCTGTTGATTACCGATGAGTGGGCCCGTTTTTTCAAGCAGTACAATATGCTGAACGGGCTCAGCTGTGACGGACCCCGTCATGTTCACGATCACTACCGGCTTAATTTTACCGGAAAAGGGACATTCGATAACGTGATGAAGGCTGCTGATATCATGCATAAAAACGGGGTTGAATTCAATATTCTTTCCATGATTACCGCCCATAGTGTACAGCATTTAAAAGAGATCTGGTCATTTTTCAGAGAGAACAATCTAAATTTCCTTCAGTTCATCCCTTGTCTGGAAATCGATCCTAAAACAAAGAAGCCGGCCGAATTTTCGGTTACCGGGGAGCAATACCGCGATTTTCACAAAGGGCTTTTCGATCTCTGGTTTGAAAATGGCTATCCTGATGTGTCAATCAGGTTGTATGACGACATTCTCATGTATATGCTCGATGGTGCTCATCAGGGATGCTGTTTCAAGGAAGCCTGCGACTCCTATTTTCTGATTGAACATAACGGTGATGTCTACCCCTGTGATTTTTTTGCCTATGATCGGTGGAAACTGGGCAATATCAACAATGATGACTATGTCTCTCTGGCCGGACTCAGAAAACGCCATGAGTTTGCCAACCGGAAACGGGTTGTGCCCGGGGGGTGCAGGGGATGTGAATTTATCGATTTCTGCCGGTGCGATTGCCCGCGGTTCCGGCTCTTCAACAATGGAAATCCTTCAACCCGCAGTGTCCTGTGTCCGGGCTTCCGGGAATTTCTCAAATATTCACGAAGAAGGTTTGTGGAAATAAAAGAAGATATCCTCAGGCGCCGTGCAGAACATAATGCACGTATGGGCCAACCCGGCCCGGCTCCTCAGATACCCGGAGATTATCCCCGGAATGCGCCATGCCCGTGCGGAAGTGGGAAAAAATCTAAAAAATGCTGTGGTGCGAAATAAAAAAGAATCGAGACTCGGTATGTTTCGCCCGAGGTTCAGGTCTCGTTCGTTTCTTTATCGCCGCCACTCTCATTCGAACCGTTGTCTTTCAAAATATGCGTGCTTCCATCGTCGGTGTTATACCAGAAAAGCAACGCATCGTGATGAGTCGTGAACGATTCGTCGAGATCCTTTACGTTTGCAACTGGGCGGATGCTCCCGTGACGTTTTTTTGCCGCTTTAATAAGCAGCTTCTTTCGATTGTTAAGAGGTTTTCTTTCTTCCATTTTTCGCCTGTAATGTGTGGTCGGATAACTCTGCCGGCTACCACATCATGAATGTGAGGCCTACATTCAGCTTGAATTCGTCCCAGTCGCTGAAATTGCCCCGCATTTCGGTAAATAAAACCAGATCGCTTTTGATAATGAAATCGGCGCCGCCGTATAAATTCAATCCGGCACTCGCCTCAACATCGTCTCTGTCGGCTTCAGTGGGAAATTCAAAATCGACATCCCATATTTCAATCTCGATCATCGGAGCCAGACCCACAAAGGGACGGACCTTAATGCTCTGAGGTATGGGAGGGTAATAGCGGGTGTCAAAAGCGTTAATGTTGATTTCCATGGCAAACTGGTCCCGGAAATCTTCAGTATCGCCGCCGATCCATATAGCCAGACTCGGATAATAATGGAGTTCTCCCGCTCTGCCGATACCAAAGGCGATATCGCCATGGCCGCCAAAATTAAATGCCAGATCTACATCTTCCACAGGATAATCAGGATCAGTAACAGCGAATCCTATCTGAAACCCGATTCCGCTTCGATCATAACCCTTTGTTGCAGAAAAGGCCGAGAAAACAGCAACCAGTATAATTATCCCCACGAGTCTCTTTGCCATAGCAATCTCCTTTCATGCTTAGAGTAGCTCTATAAGCAATATAAATTATTTGCCATAAAAAAAGCAGCAGCATACCCGTGGAAGAATATTATTTCGTTTTACACTGCAATAATAAACTCCCGGGTACCTATAGTTAATAGATGTTATCCGGTATAATGCAATGGGGCAAAATGGAGTAATGGGGGGATTTCAATTATTTGATGTTAATCCCCATTACTCCACAATCTCTTTCTCCGATTCCATTTCTTGACAATCAATCGGGTCCCGGGCCGAGTGTATCGCTGGTGTCGGGCGGCGTTGTCGAATCTGGAGGCGTCGTCGAATCTGGAGGCAACGGCGTTGGTGTCGGGACTTTATCGAAGGGATTGTCGGTTGTGTCGGGTGGTGGCGGGCCGGGTTCGACGATTACAGTTTCGGTGCCTTTACTTGGAGATGAATGCACATAGGTCATACCGATATCCCCGTATCCTGAGGGACCAAATATGGCCGGATCAAGCGTAAGACGATAACTGACATAATAATTCCAGTTTGGACAATCGGGATTAGGCGTATAACTTTCATCGGTGGCCGGTGAATTGGTTGTATAGGAGTCGCAGCCGTAATAGTTAAAGTTGTCATCCATCGAAGAGCCATAGGAAATGACATCATCCATGGAACCATAGCCGTCATAAATAAACCCGTCGCTTCCCTGCTGAGTTGTCGGTCCCAGGGAGGAGTATCCCGAGGATGCACCGGGATCGGCGCTGAGAAGATCGAGTTTGCCCCAGAACACGAGCGAGTCTTCGAGCATAAACTTCTTCACGATGCAACCCAATGTCAACTTTGATATAAATAGAATGTGACGCCAGGAGGTCGCTGCTGATTTCATTTCTGAATTGATAGACGGCTGAAAAATCGCGGCCGTTGTTAACGCCGGGGGCATTCATACCGAGCGCAAGCCCCCAGTACTCAAGTATATCTTCGCCAAATCCTGCATAGCCTTTGATATTCATCAATCTGAACAGCCATATACCCATCTGGCTGGCCACATCCCATTCCAGTGAAGGTGATTGCCCGCCGGTGAAAAGCTCGGCATCCTTTACCAAATCGGAGATATCCACCTGCCAGTCCATTTCGATAAAATTTTCAAGAAAAGATGAGTGGAGCAATGCTTTTATCTGAGT
>WJLZ01000081.1 GCA_014728215.1 Chitinivibrionales bacterium | reverse complement strand
AATCAATAAAATTAAAACTTCCTCTGATGAAACTGCCAAGATTATTAAAACTATCGATGAAATTGCCATGCAGACCAATCTTCTGGCGCTCAATGCCGCGGTTGAGGCTGCCCGGGCCGGTGAAGCCGGACGGGGATTTGCCGTGGTTGCCGAAGAAGTACGGAACCTTGCGCAGCGATCGGCAGAGGCGGCTAAAAACACGGCCGATCTTATCGAAGGCTCACAGAAAAATGCCGATAATGGCGTCGCAGCTTCTGAAGATGTCGGTAGATCGCTGGAGCAGATAGGTGGACGGGTGCAGAAGGTCGCACAGCTTATTTCCGAAGTTTCCGCCGCCAGCGAAGAGCAGTCGCAGGGTATCGATCAGGTCAACACCGCGGTTGCCCAGATGGACCAGGTGACTCAGACCAATGCGGCCAATTCCGAGGAATCGGCATCGGCCAGTGAAGAACTCTCCGGTCAGGCGCAAAATCTCAATGTCATGGTCGCAGAGCTTATCGCGATTGTCGGAGGTTCATCATCGAATACAATGGGAAATGCAGCATCAATTCATTCTGCAGGCTCCTCAAGAGGAAATGCCAACAAATCACAGGGAAATGGAAAAAACGGTGCATCCCGGTCCTTTCAACATCATCACCCAAAAGGTAATGCCTCCTTTAGCTTCGAACAGAGTGGTAACGACATAAACGGTAATGGTCGTAAAACGCTTGTCGCCGCGGGCGGTAAAGAGACCAACCCCGAGGATGTTATTCCCCTTGAAGACGATAAAGATTTAAAGGATTTTTAAGTCTTTTATGTTATAATAACGGTAGGGCCCAAAGCGGGTCTTGCCGTTATTGATTGGTATAAACCTGTTTTTTCCAACTGCCGAAAAAGGAGGTATTCTATGGCAAATGTCTGTGCATGGTGTCACAATCCTTTATTGCAAACTAAGAAAAATGACGACGAATCCGTATCTCACGGGATGTGCAAAGATTGTTTTTCGTGGATCAAAAGGAACGACACCGGACGAGCGCTGGGGGAGTTTATCGATGACCTTCCTGTTCCGGTCATAATGGTGAACAGTGATTGTACAGTCGATGGTGCAAATGCCTGCGCGCAGGCGCTGACAGGTAAGAGTTACGAGTCTATACATAGTAAAAGGGCCGGTGAGGTTATGGAGTGCCGGAACGCACGGCTTCCCGGTGGATGTGGTAATACAATCCACTGTCGGGCCTGTACAATTCGAAATACCGTGATGGGGAGCTGGCAGGATGGTGAAGCGCGGGAAATGGTTCCCGCCTATCTCGATACAATCACCTGCGGAGGTGAAAAACGTATACGATATCTTATCTCGACGGTCCGGCTCGGCGACAAAGTTCTCCTCAGAATCGATGACGCCGGAGACGCCTGAGATTCGTAATGTAATGTGACCTGCCGACCCCAGGTGTTCTCAAGGGCGTCGGTGATATGCCCATACACCGTGCTTTTATCGCCGTTTTCGCTGGACATATCCATATACCGTACCGAGGTATAGAGAATCCTGGTAGAAGTAAGTTTTGGGTGATGATCGGCCGTGCTCGATATGGTATAAGCGGCGGTGCGCATTGCCGCGGCGGTATCCAGTGGAACCTGCAGGGCAGAATCGTCGTCGCGCGATTCATGATACCAGCACCATACGCTCGCTGGGCAGCAGAGAAGGAGCTGTTGTGCCCGGCTTTCGATCACTGGTCGCTCAGGCAAAGGTGACGCCGGTGACAATGCGGAAAGCGGGCAACTTTCTACGGGAGAAGGGGATCAACGAAAGGGGGGAGGGTAAGCAATTGAATTTTAAGTGATCCTGTTGTTGTGATAAAACTGGAAGAGCAATTCGAATCGATCGAGCACATAGACCTCTGGACTGGTGGACTGGCCGAAGCCACGGTTCCCGGACCTCTGTGCGGACCGGCATAAAGGATAATTTCCCCGGTCTCGACAAAAAATGATAAAACAAAAGCTTTCACTGGAACCATGAATGAAATATTTTATTATATTGTTATATTATATTGAGAGGTATTCTCTCTTCATTTTTTGGTTTCAGCACCAAATATATCGTATTATTAACATAGTACTGTTGGATTGATACAAACAGTATCCTGGATAAGGGAATGTATTATGCGCAAGGCACGACGAGAGTTTTTGCAAACGGTTGCCGGTGGAGCGATGGTTGCGGCAGTTCCCGGCGCAGGGGCGGGGCAATCCCGCAGCGCCGTTTTTACGGCAAAGGGGAGCGCCGACAAGGCGATTCCCGCATTGGTTGAAAAGCTCGGGGGTATCGAAAAATTTGTCAAGCCGAAATCGCGGGTACTGATCAAGCCCAACATGAGTTTTTCCAACCCCCCCTCATGGGGCACCGGCACATCGCCCCTCGCGCTCAAAACGCTGGTTTCTCTTTGTCTGGAGGCCGGTGCGCGACGAGTGGTGATCGCCGATCATACAATCCGGGAAGCCGCGCTTTGCCGGGAGAAAACCGGCTTTGATAAAGTCGTAGACCCGTTAAAAGGCGCGGTTCTCTTTACGCCCGACAAACAGGACCAGTTTGTTGAGAAGAAAAACGATGACGCGAAGATGTTAACACGGGTGGAACTGCTCAAGGAACTCGACCGGGCCGATACCCTGATCTGTCTTCCCACGGCAAAATCTCACAGCGCCGCCGGGGTTTCGCTGGGAATAAAAGGGCTGATGGGGCTGGTCTGGGACCGTAGCGCCCTGCATGCCGAAATGGATTTACACCAGGCGATAGCCGAACTGCTCTATTATATTAAACCGTCGCTTACTATTGTCGATGCCTCCCGCGCCCTGCTCGACAACGGACCGGCCGGTCCGGGCAAAGTAGTCAATCTCGAAACTTTTGTTGGAGGAATCGATCCGGTAGCGGTCGACAGCATCGCGGTCACCAAAGCCCAATGGTACGGTATGAACCTTACCGGTGAAAAGGTGAAACATCTCAAAATCGCTTCCCGGCTCGGGTTCGGCAATGTTGCGACGGACAGGATCGATGAGATCGTTGTTTAAGCAAAAGTTATCCCATTAATAAAACTCATCCCCTCATTCCGCCGGGCGGGATCAGGATGAGACAAAGATGTTATAATCCGGTAGGGCGCCCTCAGATGGCAAAGAGAAACACTCTTCTACTCCTTTTCTTTTTGTTCACCGGATCAAAGTCGGTGATCGCTTCCTCAGAGGTTGTCGGCTGCCGTGTATTTTCTCATGAAAACACCGCCTATTTCGTAACTTCAGAAAGAATTATCGAATATTCGTCCGACGCCCGTAATGCCCGACAGCTTGTGCCCGATATCATGCATCCCGGTGATTCAATCGAAGATATCGTTCTTTTTGAAGATTACCTCTTCATTGTCACGGAATCGGGTATCCACTCGTTTTCTAGTGCTGCAAAATCATTCGAGAAAATTGAATTCGTCGGCAGCAAACCGTCGAAGGGCCGTCTTGCCGTCGATTACGATTATCTCTGGCTTTCGGCCGGTCGCAAGCTGTGGCGGTACGATCGGCTGGGACGGGAATGGTTCTCTTTTGTTATTCCCGATACCCTCGACACGATTATCGGCGCTCATTCGGATGAAGATTATGTTTATCTGGCGAGCACGGAGGGGATTGGAAGATTTTCGATCATCGATGAGAAATGGCGATTCTTCCCCCTTCCTGCAAAAGTTTCCGGGCAGTCGACATGGAGGGTATCGGGCGGCACTCTGTTCTTGATCGACGCTCATACCATTCGGCTCTTTTCGCCTGCACAGGAATCGTGGGAAACGGTTCTCACCTCCCTGCCCATCAACGATTTGTTTATTGCCGACGATTTTCTTTACTTGTCGACAAAAAAGAATGTTTACCGGTACGATATCACAACATCGGTGCTGCGACCCGCCGACGCCGAAATATTTTCCGGTATAAACGCTTTTACGGTCTGCAACGATACGCTGCTTATCCCGCAGCAGAATTCACTTGTCAAATATGATTTTGCATCCCGACGAACCTCTTTTCTTTCTCTCCCGCGGGATTTTCCGGCCACCAATGAAATTATACGTATGGCCCCTATAGGCAACCAGGTCGTTTTTGTTTT